>JAYRXP010000434.1:0-7262 GCA_041917395.1 Paludibacter sp. | reverse complement strand
TCTTCTTTGCTGCCTGCTCCCGGATTCAGGTATTCTTCCTGAACACGTGGATAAAAGCGACTGATAACATCAACTGTTGCAGGATCAGGTTCGCCATTCAGTCCCTGAGCACCTTCGTAATGAATGGGTCGGGTAGGGTCGAAGTCTTTCAACCAGGCCGAACAAGCCGCAAAGTTCGGTCCGTAACCCGCTTCATTTCCTAAACTCCACATCACTACCGAAGGATGATTTTTGTCCCGTTCGGCCATGCGAATGGTGCGATCGAGAAATGCCTGCGCCCAATCAGGGTCAGATGCCAGTTTGCCACGCAGTCCGTGTTCTTCAATATCGGCTTCGTCCATTACGTACAATCCCAGCGAGTCGCACAATTCGTACCAACGCGTTACGTTGGGATAATGGCAGGTTCGCACAGCATTGATATTGGCTTGTTTCATTAGCAAAATATCTTTCAGCATCAAGGCTTCAGTCATTACTTTGCCCAGTTTTGGATCGTGTTCGTGGCGGTTAACACCACGCAGGCGGACAGGCTTTCCATTGACCAGCATTTGTCCGTTTTTAATCTCAATCGACCGAAAACCAATGCGTTGGCGGATACGCTCAACTACTTTTCCCGTACTATCTTCCAGCGAAATATTGAGCGTGTATAAGTTGGGTGTTTCGGAAGTCCATTTCAAAGGATTGCGAATTTCAGCTTTTATTCTGCCGGTTTTACGCGGACCGCGTTGCGGATTCCATTCATTCATCAAAGCTGCTTTATTCTCCAAATTAAGAATAGAAGCCGCATCCGCAGTTACATTGATCAGATTTTCAATCACTGCACGAACTTTATATCCTTTACCGCTTTGATTGCCATAAACCGAAAGTTCCGGATCAATTTCCAGCGTTGCATTTTCATATTTTTTATCCAGCAATGTTCTGATATGTAAATCGGAAATACGAATATCAGGCGAATGAAAAAGCGTAATGTCGCGGTGTATGCCTCCGAATCGCCACATATCCTGATCTTCGAGGTAAGAACCGTCGCAATATTTATAAACTTCAATGGCTATCAGATTCTCACCAGCATTGACATATTTTGTTACATTGAATTCCGAAGGTTCCATGCTTCCCTGACTGTAACCAACTTTTTTTCCGTTTATCCAAGCATAAAAAGCACTTTGCACGCCATCGAAACGCAGAAAAACCTGACCGGTTTTCCAACTTTCAGGCAATGTAAATATTCGGCGATATTGACCTGTGGGATTGCGTTCATTGAAAGCTGTATATTTTTCAGGGGGTGTGGAAGTAACGCGTGGAGGGTCAATTTTGAACGAATAGCCCGACGAAACATAGAGCGGCGTACCGTAACCGTTTACTTCCCAGTTGGCCGGAACGGGAAAGTTTTTCCAGTTGGCATCATTAAAGTCAATCGTATGAAAATCAGCAATTTTGCCTTCGGGGGTTGGCGACCAGTGGAATTTCCATGTGCCGTTAAGTGATAGCTGACTATCTCCAATAGTGTTTTTAAAACCAAAAAATGCAGCCCGTGCCGGCTCACGATTTATTTGTAATACATGATGATTTTCCCAATCGGGCTGTTGTGCTTTAACTGGTAAAATACATAAAAAAAAGAATACAAAACACCGTATTTTTCTTATCATCCGATTGCCTGTTTTTGTAAAAAAAGACGTCAATTTAAGCCCGTTGTACTCAATTTAACAGAAAAGTTCCGATTTACGAATCAGTACAAAACCGTTATCTCATCCGTCACAAGAGGACAAATATAATTTTCATGAAACACTTTCTGATTTTACTTTTTACAACTATAACGCTGAGTATTTCAGCACAAAACCGCGGACTTACAAACACATCGGCAAGTAAATTCGCTAAAATGAACAGCGTAGATATTGATGCCGTACACTGGACAAATGGATTCTGGAACGAGCGCTATGCCATTTTCAGTGACACCATGATTATGTCGATGTGGCACACGCTGCACGATGCTGACCTGAGCCACGCTTTCCGCAATTTCGAAATTGCTGCCGGACAATGTACAGGAACGCATTGCGGACCTCCGTTTCACGATGGCGATTTTTATAAATTTTTCGAAGGAGTAGCTTCGGTTTATGCACAAACCAAAGATCCGAAACTGGACAAAATGATGGACGAGGCAATTGCTGTTATTGCGAAAGTGCAACGCGAAGATGGCTATATACATACACCTGTAATTATTGCTGAACTAAACAAAGGCATTGATTCTCATAAACATAAAGAAGAAATTACAGGAACCAAAACCGGCACAAAAGACGATAAGGCGTTTGGCAACCGACTGAATTTTGAAACCTATAACCTGGGGCATTTGATGATGGCGGGCATTATTCATAAAAGAGCCACCGGAAAAACAACTCTGTTTAATATTGCGCTAAAAGCCACTGACTTTTTATGTCATTTTTACGAAACAGCTTCGGCCGAACTGGCCCGGAATGCTATTTGTCCATCACACTACATGGGCGTGGTGGAAATGTACCGCGAAACGAAAAATCCGCGTTATTTGGAACTATCCAAAAACCTGATTGACATTCGTGGCATGGTCGAAAACGGCACCGACGATAATCAGGATCGGATTCCTTTCCGAAAACAATACAACGCTATGGGACATGCCGTTCGCGCCAATTATTTGTATGCCGGCGTTGCCGATGTGTATGCCGAAACCGGCGAAGCGCAGTTAATGAAAAACCTGACCAGCATTTGGAATGACATTGTAAACCGCAAAATGTATGTAACGGGAGCTTGTGGTGCGTTGTACGATGGCACTTCGCCCGATGGCGTTTTTTATACGCCCGATAGCATTCAGAAAGTGCATCAAAGTTACGGACGAGCTTACCAGCTACCAAACCTGACGGCGCACAACGAAACCTGCGCCAACATTGGCAATATGCTTTTCAACTGGCGCATGCTGCAAACCACCGGCGAAGCAAAATACGCCGAAGTGCTCGAAACAGCACTTTACAACAGTGTTTTGAGTGGCATAAGTTTAGATGGAACAAAATTCTTTTATACCAATCCGTTGCGTATTTCGCAGGAGTTTCCTTATATTTTGCGTTGGTCAAAAGAGCGTGAAGTGTACATTAAACTTTGCAATTGCTGTCCGCCAAACACGGTACGCACACTTACGCAGGTGCAAAACTATGCTTACACACTTAGCGAAAATGCTGTTTGGTGCAATCTGTATGGTGGAAGTCAGTTGGAAACAGCTGTTAATGCAAAAGAAAAAATTAAACTTTCGCAAACAACTGATTATCCGTGGGATGGAAATGTGAAAATCAGCATTGATAAAGCTCCTAAAAAAGCATTTTCACTTCACCTGCGCATTCCTGAATGGTGCGATAAAGCGACAATTACCGTAAACGGACAGGCATTTTCTGCAGAAAATAAAGCAAATACGTATACAGAGATTAATCGCGTTTGGAAAAAAGGCGATGTGGTGGAATTGGTATTGGATATGCCTGTAAAACTGCTGGAATCGAATCCGTTGGTGGAAGAGACCCGCAACCAAACAGTTGTGAAGCGCGGACCACTTGTATATTGCCTCGAAAGTGCAGATATTGAATCCGGAAAATCAATTGACAACGTACTTATTCCGGCTGATATCCAGTTAAAACCACGCAAAACAACCATTGCCGGAAGTCCGGTAGTTGTTTTGGATGGCGTTGCACGACTCACCAACGAAGATTCGTGGAAAAACACTTTATATCGTCCGGTTGGAAAAACGGATAAAACCGTGAACATTACTCTTATTCCTTATTATGCCTGGGGCAATCGCGGAAAAATGGATATGACTGTGTGGATGCCGTTGGTGAAGTGACCCCTAACCCCTCCCGATGGAGAAATCGGGATAAATTGCGGAAAACTAAATAAGAGTTGATTTATAAACTATTACTGAAAATAATAATGAATCTAAAAATAATAATCAAATCCAAAACTAATTCTTGTCCCCCTTTAGGGGTTAGGGGTAAAAACAGAATAGGTCTTATACCTCTTCTGGGATTTGGGTTTCTTTTTCTTTTATTTTCCTCCTTCGATATTTACGTTTCTCCTTCGGGAAAGGATAAAAATGACGGTTCTGTTTCAGCTCCCAAAGCCACGCTTTCCGCGGCTCTTCGTCAGGCGCGCGAAATGCGGCGACTGAATGCTGCAGGAGTTGAAAACGGCATTAATATTATTCTGAAAGAAGGAACTTATAATTTATACGAACCGCTTTTTGTTCGACCTGAAGATAGTGGAACTAAAACATCGCCTACGGTTATTTGTGCTGCCGAAGGAGAAAAAGTAGTGTTAAGCGGCGGTGTAAAAATATCAGACTGGAAGAAAAAAGGTAAACTCTGGGTGGCAAATGTTCCCGACTTTAATGGTCGCCCGCTTGATTTTCGACAACTTTGTGTAAACGGACAAAAAGCCACTAAAGCGCGTGATGTAGAAAGTTTCGGCGAAATGAATCGTATTTTGCGAAATGACAAGCAGAACCAAATCCTTTGGGTGCCGGCAAAGGCAGTAAAAGCCATTCAAAACGCCCCTTACGCCGAAATGGTTTTACATCAAATGTGGGCTGTGTCGTTTTTGCGTATAAAATCCATTCGCATTCAGGGTGATTCTGCCGCAGTTCAATTTCAAAATCCCGAAAGCACTTTGCAGTTCGAACGTCCCTGGCCGCAACCCATGATAGCCGAAGGAGTTAACTCGCCATTTTATATCACAAACGCCTTTGAACTCCTCGACAAACCCGGAGAGTGGTTTCATGATATCAAAACCCGCAAACTTTATTATTATCCCAAAACAGGAGAAAGGTTGAATGAAACCGAAATAATAGCTCCCGCTATCGAAACACTCATTCAGGTTGAAGGAACTTTAGATCGTCCGGTTGCTAACATTATTTTTAAAAATATTCAGTTTAATCACACAAGTTGGATGCGCCCATCCGAAAAAGGACACGTGCCACTTCAGGCAGGCATGTATCTGACCGAAGCGTATAAACTGCGTCCGCAGATGAACCGAACCGACAATCACAAACTCGACAATCAGGGTTGGTTAGGTCGTCCGGCAGCTGCGGTTACTGTAACTGCTGCGAATGATATTAATTTTGAAAATTGCCGCTTCGAGCACCTGGGATATTCAGGTCTTGATTATATTTCGGGAACAAAAGGTGGAAAAGTCAATGCTTGTATATTTCGTGACATAGCAGGAAACGGACTTGTTGCTGGTAGTTTTTCGCCCGCTTCGCACGAAACTCATTTGCCTTACAATCCAACTGATAAACGCGAAGTTTGCAGTAATTTACAAATCAGCAATAACTTATTTACTGACATTACCAACGAAGATTGGGGCTGCGTGGCAATTTGTGCCGGCTATGTCAGTGATATCAACATTGAACACAACGAAATAAACAATGTTTCGTACAGCGGAATAAGTTTGGGTTGGGGCTGGAACCGAACATTGAACTGCATGGAAAACAACCGGATTTATGCAAACAACATTCATCATTATGCCAAACACATGTACGATGTGGCTGGAATTTATACCTTAGGAGCACAACCAAACAGCAGTATTTCAAACAATTATATTCACGACATTTATCAACCAAGCTATGTACACGACCCCAATCATTGGTTTTACTTATACACCGACGAAGGTTCATCGTACATTACGGTAAAAAACAATTGGGTACCTGCCGAAAAATTTCTTCAGAATGCCAACGGCCCTGGAAATATCTGGAAAAACAACAATCAATATGTAGATGATTCTGTAAAGCAAAATGCAGGTATACAGCTTGCTAATTTTAGTCCGAAAGCAGAAACGGTTACGGATTCAATTTGTAAATTGCAGGAGATTCCGCATTTTGCAGCCTTGGAATTCATCACTGCAAATTTTGACCTTACAAAAGCTTTGAACATGGCCAAAACCAATGGAGTGGTTAATCCCCAGTTTTATCAATGGCAAAACCATGTGGTTATGTATGGACAATTAAATCACATAAATAACTTACAATCAACATTTTCAAAAGCATTTCCCGATATAAAAATTAAAGCATTCGAACAGCCTTTGTACAATTTCAACCAAAAGGAACATTGTAAAAATGCCAGTATAGCCAGCGATTGGGAGCATATCATTTTCACAGCAAATTTGGTGGATAGCGATAAAATGCAGCAGGAATACATTGATTATCATAAAACACAGTTTGAGAAATGGCCCGAAGTAGCTATGGGATTCTGTAACGCAAATTTTCAGCAGTTACAGGTATTCAAAAATGGTCGTCAACTGCTGCTCGTTATAAGCATTCCCAAAGGAACCACGCTGGATAAATTAAACCTCAAAACTACTGAAAATAATCCGCGGGTAAATGATTGGAATGCGATAATGAAGTACTACCAAACCGGAATTGAAGGTACAAAACCAGGCGAAGTCTGGGTGGAACTGAAAAAGATAAATTGAAAAAACAAACCAACAATAAATCTGATAAAATGCTAAAAATTGGAATTTTAGGGCTCGGAGAAGGCCGCAGCACCATGTCGGCAGCGCTGAATAGCTCAAAACTGGAACTCGTAAAAATATGCGATCGAAATGAAGAACTTTGCAAACAGCGGGCGCAGGAATTTAATTTCCATGCTTACACTACAAATTACGAAGATCTTCTGAACGACAAAGAAATCGATATTATTGCCATATACACGCCTGATCATTTACATGCCGAACATGTAAAACAGGCACTTAATCACGGAAAACATGTGGTTTGCACAAAACCATTTATCGACAATCTGGCTGACGCAAAGGAGTTACTTGAATTAAGCGAAAAATCAGGCAAAAAAGTTTTTGTGGGACAAAGTTCACGCTTTTTTGAACCTGCCAGGCGACAAAGAGCCGATTTCGAAGCCGGAGTGATAGGCGAATTAATCACTGTAGAATCACATTATAATGCTGACCACCGTTGGTTTCTGGCAAAAGAATGGTCGTTGTTGCAATCATTCAAATGGCTCTACGGAGGATTAAGTCACCCTGTTGATTTTATTCGCTGGTATTTGCCCAATGTTGAAGAAGTGATGGGTTACGGTATGATTAGCAGCAACGGAAAAGCAGCCGGACTTAAAAATGAAGATACCATGCATTTTATTTTCAGAGCTACCGATGGCCGAATTGCACGTGTAAGCGGCGTGTACACCTCTCCTACCCAACCAACTCAGCGAGAAAGTGGCATGAGCGTAATTCTCAGAGGAACAACTGGAGCCAGTCAG
>JAYRXP010000433.1:0-2938 GCA_041917395.1 Paludibacter sp. | reverse complement strand
GTTGCTGGCTCTTAAAGGTGCCGAAACGAAGGATGGGGTGGGGCATAAGGATAATTTTTACCATACGCTGGCTGTGCTCGACGGACTTTGTCAGCACACCGACAATCTGTGGCTCCGATGGGCTGCTTTGCTGCACGATATTGGTAAACCCCGCACCAAACGGTTCGACAGTAAACTGGGCTGGACTTTTCATAATCACAATTTCGTGGGCGAAAAAATGATTCCCGAAATTTTCCGTCGGATGAAACTGCCAACCAACGAGAAAATGAAATTCGTACAGAAGATGGTTTCGTTACACATGCGACCCATTGTGCTCAGCGAGGATGAAGTAACCGATTCGGCGGTGCGCCGGCTCTTGTTCGATGCGGGCGATGATATTGAAGAACTGATGATGCTTTGTGAGGCGGATATAACTTCCAAAAATCAGGAAAAAGTCAAGCGATACAGGGCGAACTTTCAGCTGGTACGAAAGAAATTAAAGGAAATTGAGGAGAAGGATCGTGTTCGTAACTTTCAGCCACCAGTGAGCGGGAAGGAGATTATGGATACTTTTCAGTTGCCGGCTTGCTCCACTGTGGGCGACATAAAAATGCGTATTAAAGATGCCATCCTGGATGGTATTATTCCGAACGAATACGACGCGGCTGTAAAATATATGCACGAGGTAGCAAAAGAAATGGGACTCATTTGAGTCCCGTTTCCTCTTTTTTATCTGTGTCTCTTTGGGTCGTATTTGTATACTTCCTTGTAGAGTGTGTTCCGTATCTGAGTGAAGTATTTGTTGGTGAAATGATAATCGTTGGACATAAGGAGCATCGACATCATTACCTGACTACCTTCGTACGGTGGTTGCATGTAGAAGTTGGTTGTCATAAAAAATCCCAAACGTTCGTAAAAATGAATCCGCTGACTTGCAACGTGTGAACGTGGAGTTTCGGTTTCCACCACTACCGGTAATTCTTTTTTTGCCAGAAATTCCTTCATTACTTTCGAGCCTAATCCCTGGTTTCTGTAATCGGGATGAATGGCGAAATGCTCGATGTAAATGAATTTCTCAAATGTCCAGTAATGAATCAGGCCAACAAAGTTGCTGTTCGATCTTACATTCAGACACTGAAAAGCAGGTTTTTTGTTAAACAATGTTTCAAGACCTGCCCATGTCCGACGTTGATAAGCTGGAAATGCACTGTTGTACAAATCGTATACTTCGCCGAAATTCGGGTCGTATACATTCTCAATTTTCTTTAAGTTTATCATGGTGTATGTTTTGCATGCAAAAGTAGCATATTTACCCGTTAATAATAGTGAAATAAAAATAAAGTAATTAAATCATTTTTAAAGCAGGCAGAAATTAATCATAGTTTTTATTGCCAACAAATAATAGGGCAATAATGTTTCGAAATCTCAGTTAT
The DNA here is from genome assembly GCA_041917395.1 of Paludibacter sp. Taxonomy (GTDB): domain Bacteria; phylum Bacteroidota; class Bacteroidia; order Bacteroidales; family Paludibacteraceae; genus Paludibacter. The sequence goes on along the minus strand of JAYRXP010000433.1, from coordinate 1,526 downwards.
TTAACATTTATTGCATTAAAATACTCCCGAAAAAATACTACTTTTGCACACGAATTTAAGAAGGGCTCAATGCCCGACACCGTCATTTCTGAATTCATATTTTACATAAGAATTATCAAACTATTTTTATATTAACTAAATAACAGAAGTATGATTTATTCGCACGAAGTAGAACACATGTGTGTTGTGAAAAAAGGCCCTGACCATGGTCCTGCTCCCATACCCGAAGAGGGCAAATGGGTTAAATCTAAAGAAATCAAAGACATCTCAGGTTTGACTCACGGTGTGGGTTGGTGTGCTCCTCAGCAAGGTGCCTGTAAACTGACTTTGAATGTGAAAGATGGTATCATCGAAGAAGCATTGGTAGAAACTATCGGTTGCTCGGGTATGACTCACTCTGCGGCTATGGCTGCCGAAATTCTTTCAGGCAAAACTCTCCTCGAAGCATTGAACACCGACTTAGTGTGTGATGCAATCAACGTAGCAATGCGTGAATTATTCCTGCAAATCGTTTACGGACGCACACAATCTGCTTTCTCTGAAGGTGGTTTGCCAATTGGTGCCGGTCTCGAAGACTTAGGTAAAGGCTTGCGCTCGCAGGTTGGAACTATGTTCGGAACCAAAGCTAAAGGTGTTCGTTACCTCGAAATGGCCGAAGGTTATATCAACCGCATGGCATTGGACGAAGATGGTGAAGCTTGCGGATACGAATTCGTACGTATGGGCCCTATGATGGATATGATTAAAAAAGGTATGGATGCCAACGAAGCACTGAAAAAATGCACCAGCACATACGGTCGCTTTGCAAACGCTGCTAAATATATTGATCCACGTCACGAATAGTTGAAAATGCATAATTTACAATGCATAATTCATAATTAAATCATCCAAATTAATCATCTTCAAATTAAAAAAATATGCCATTATTTGAAAGTTATGACCGTCGTATCAATAAAGTGAACGCGGCACTTAATACATACGGTATCAAAGATATCGACGAAGCCAAAGCCATTTGCGCTGCTAAAGGCATCGACCCTTATAAAATTTGTGAAGACATTCAACCTATTGCTTTCGAAAACGCTAAATGGGCTTACGTGGTAGGCGCTGCTATCGCTATCAAAAAAGGTTGTACTACTGCTGCTGACGCTGCCGAAGCTATCGGTATCGGTTTGCAGGCTTTCTGTATCCCCGGATCTGTAGCCGAAGACCGCAAAGTAGGTCTTGGTCACGGAAATCTGGCTGCCATGTTACTTCGCAACGAAACCAAATGTTTCGCATTCCTTGCCGGACACGAATCGTTTGCTGCTGCCGAAGGTGCTATCGGTATTGCTCAGTCAGCTAACAAAGTACGTCAGGAACCATTGCGCGTTATCCTGAACGGACTTGGAAAAGACGCTGCGATGATTATTTCGCGTATAAATGGATTTACTTACGTGCAAACTGACTTCGATTACGCTACAGGCGAATTGAACGTAGTTCGTACAAAATCATACTCTGACGGTCCTCGTGCTGCTGTAAAATGTTAC
>JAYRXP010000432.1:0-3211 GCA_041917395.1 Paludibacter sp. | reverse complement strand
AGCCTTACACCAATAAAGTTGGCTGCTCGGAGCGTACCGACGCTGTTATCGAACCAAAACTGTCGATGCAATGGTTTCTGAAAATGGAACAATTGGCCAAACCGGCTTTGGAAGCGGTGATGAGCGACGATATTCAGCTTTATCCGGCCAAATTTAAAAACACTTACCGTCACTGGATGGAAAACGTGAAAGATTGGTGTGTTTCGCGTCAACTTTGGTGGGGACATCGTATCCCGGCGTATTATCTGCCTCAGGGTGGTTTTGTAGTAGCTTTATCAAAAGAAGAAGCGTACCAAAAAGCGTTGGCCATTGTCAACTATCCATTATCCATTGACGACCTGCGTCAGGACGAAGACTGTCTGGACACATGGTTCTCCTCGTGGTTGTGGCCAATTTCAGTTTTCGATGGAATCAACAATCCTGAGAATGACGAAATAAAATACTACTATCCAACCAATGATTTGGTGACTGCTCCTGAAATTTTGTTTTTCTGGGTGGCGCGTATGATTATTGCCGGATACGAATACCGTGGCGAAATGCCGTTCAAGAATGTATATCTGACCGGTATTGTTCGCGATAAATTGGGTCGTAAAATGTCGAAATCGCTTGGTAACTCGCCCGATCCGCTGGATTTGATTGCACAATATGGTGCCGATGCGGTACGTTTGGGTATGTTGCTGACTTCGCCTGCCGGAAATGATTTGCCTTATGACGATAGCCTTTGTGAACAAGGCCGTAACTTCAACAATAAAATCTGGAATGCTTTCCGTCTGGTAAAAGGTTGGGAAGTGGCCGACATTGAGCAGCCGGAATCGGCACGCATGGCGGTAAAATGGTTCGAAGCACAATTGAACAAAACATTGCTAGAAATTGAAGATTTATTCTCAAAATACCGTTTGTCGGAAGCCTTGATGGCAGTTTACAAGCTGTTCTGGGATGAATTCTCGTCATGGTATCTGGAAATGGCTAAACCGGCTTACCAAAAACCTATCGACCGTGCTACTTACGAAGCTACGCTTGGTTTCTTCGATTCGTTGTTGAAAGTATTGCATCCGTTTATGCCGTTTATCACCGAAGAACTTTGGCAAGCGCTTGAAGACCGCAAAGACGGAGAAAGCATTATGGTGGCATTGCAACCAAAAGCAACTGAAGTTGACGATAAACTGATTGCAGATTTCGAATATGCCAAAGAAATTATTGCCGGAATTCGTACTGTGCGTTTGCAGAAGAACATTCCGAATAAAGAAAGTTTGAGCTTGCAGATAATACATAGTGAGGCCGTCACTGAAAGTGACAGTCTCACTCAGTTCAACGCTGTGGTGGCTAAATTGGGCAATCTGGAAACAATAGAAAACGTAACTGAAAAAGCAGCCGGTTCAATTTCATTTTTAGTTGGAACAACTGAATTTTCTATCCCAATGGGCAGCCTGATTAATGCTGAAGAAGAAATTGCCAAGATGGAAGCCGAAATCAAGTATTACGAAGGGTTTATTGAATCGGTCATGAAAAAGCTTGGCAATGAACGTTTTGTGGCAAATGCCAAACCTGAAATTGTAGAAGCCGAGCGCAAGAAAAAAGCGGATGCCGAAAGTAAAATTGCTTCGCTGAAAGAAGGGATTGTAGCGTTGAAGAAATAGGTTTTACCAAAAGCAAAGAGCCGCAAATTTCTGATTTGCGGCTCTTTTTGTGTTGTGTGAATAGAAAATTATTTTTTGGCTGGAGCAGCTTTTTTGTCGCAGCAAGCATCTTTTTTCTCACCTTTACAAGCTTCTTTTTTGTCGCAGCATCCGTCTTTTTTCTCGCCTTTAGTGCAGCATTCTTTTTTTACTTCGGCTTTTTTAGGAGCAGCAGTCTGAGCCATAACGTTTGCCGAAACAAACATAGCTACCATTGCCAGGATAAAAATGTTTTTTTTCATGATTGTTCTTTTTTTTAATTGTAAATGATAAATTTAATAATCCGTTCCACGAATCTTTATGCAAATAAACGCAATAAAAATGGAATTTGTTGCGTATTTTGAACTCGTTAACTAAAGATACGCCTTTTTGAAGAATTATTCAGAAAATTCCATCAGATATGCTTTTATAAATGCGTCTATGTCGCCATCCATTACAGCATTTACGTTCGATGTCTGGTAGTTTGTGCGGTGGTCTTTTACGCGGCGGTCGTCGAAAACGTAACTGCGAATCTGAGATCCCCATTCTATTTTCTTTTTGCCTGCTTCGACTGCCGCACTTGCTGCTCTGCGCTTTTCCAGTTCCAGTTCGTAAAGTTGCGACTTCAGCAAACGGATAGCATTGTCCTTATTGCCAAATTGTGAGCGACTTTCTGTATTCTCAATCACAATCTCGTCCATAAGGTTGGTAACCGGATTCATGAATTTATAGTGAAGGCGAACACCTGTTTCCACTTTATTTACATTCTGTCCTCCGGCTCCCGACGAACGGAACGTGTCCCATGTCAACATACCCGGATTTATTTCGATTTCGATCGTGTCGTCCACTAACGGAACAACATAAACCGATGTGAATGAGGTCATTCGTTTTCCCTGGGCATTAAATGGAGAAACACGAACCAAACGATGTACGCCGTTTTCGCTTTTCAGGTAGCCGTACGCCATTTCGCCTTCGAACTGCATGGTGACGGTTTTAATTCCTGCTTCGTCGCCATCTTGTATGTTGGTGATTTCCACCTTATAACCCTGACGCTCTGCCCAGCGCTGATACATGCGGAAAAGCATATCTGCCCAGTCCTGAGCTTCGGTACCTCCGGCTCCGGCCACAATTTTAATAACAGCTCCGAGTTTGTCCTCCTCCTTGGAAAGCATGTTTTTGAGTTCAAGGGTTTCTACCTGCACCAGTGCATGACTGTAAGCGGCGTCCACTTCCTCTTCGGTAACAGCTTCTTCTTTATAGAAATCGTAGGCCAGTTGAAGTTCCTCGATAGCAGTTTTTACACCTTTATAGCCTTCAACCCAGTTTTTCAGGTCTTTAATTTTACGCATCTGAGCTTCGGCAGCTTTGGCATCGTCCCAAAAACCGGGAACATGTGTGCGTAGTTCTTCTTCTTCTATTTGGATGGTCTTTGAATCGATGTCAAAGGTACCTCCTCAACGCGCTCTCGCGTTCCAACACATCTTTAAGTTGGTCTGTAGTAATCATTTTTTGTTTATTATTTAATTTTTAGTGTGCAAAAGTACAGATTTATTCGT
>JAYRXP010000431.1:0-3060 GCA_041917395.1 Paludibacter sp. | reverse complement strand
TTCAGAGTTTATCCGTCGGCTGACGGAGGTTAGGAGCAGTACTCACCTTATCCTCCACTATTTTACCATCTTCCATTCGTATAATCCGCTTCAGGTAGCTAATTACCTTTTCGTCGTGCGTAGCAAAAATGAAACTGGCTTTCAGTTCTCCGTTCAGTTTCAACATGGTTGTCAGGATATTATGCGAATTAGCCGAATCCAGATTGGCTGTAGGTTCGTCGGCCAGTACCAAAAGCGGACGTTTCACCATGGCACGCGCTATAGCCACACGCTGACACTCGCCACCCGACAGCTGCGCCGGACGCGACTTCACTTTATCGCTCAAACCCACCCACTCCAGCGTTTCGAGCACACGGGCCCTGCGTTCGCCGGCACTCATACCAAGCAACAAAAGCGGGAATTCGACATTTTCGAATACGGTGTACACGGGCAGCAGGTTGTAACTCTGAAAAATAAAACCAAGTTCTTCTTTTCGCAATTGAGCTGCCTGCTTAGGCGACAGATTCCCGACCGATTCTCCCAACACCACCACTTCGCCCCCCGTAGGTATATCGAGCGAACCGATAATATTAAGCAACGTGGTTTTGCCCGAGCCACTCGGACCAACCAAACCTGCAAACTCGCCCTCGGTAAATGTCAGATTTATACCATTTAGAGCCGTGAAAAATTCCGCACCAACCGGAAATTTTTTTACTAAGTTTTTAACTTCAACAATTGTCTTCATTCGTTTAATTCGTATAATTCGTAGTTTCAAAAATTATAACCCACCATCACCTGCAGTCCTTTGCCTGCAAACAGATTGCGACTGGCAGCCTGTATCGAAAGTAGTTGAGCATCGGCCGGGTTCATAAATCCGCTAAGATAAAAACTCCATTTATCGAGCATACGACTCCAGCTGACGTAATTGAATAATTGATTTTTTCCGGGCAAATAAAAAAGCATGGCCGAAACATTGTCGGTAATGCTGAGCGGATAAGTCAGCATTGCTCCCGCCAGATTAACCGTATTCCCTTTTACAAAAAACGCATCTCCCGCATGAAATCGCAGGTATTCAACCGTTAGTCCGAGTCCGCTACCGAGTGGAAAAGTATAGTCGGCACCCACGTTCCACATATCCTGAAAGCGGGGAACATTGATTTCGTTTTTTTGCGTAATGGTGGTCGAACTTTCGAACCAGACACCTATCCCCAAGTCCCATTTACCATCCAGCCCCAGGCGGTTTTCGCTGAGCAACCGGTAATCGCCCCACATACTTGAGACCAGATTTAGGGCATGAACCCTGCGGTAATGCGTACTCACGGCAATTTCGCCTTTGGGCAGAGGTAATTCAATTCGCCCTCCAAGTTCAGGTTTCCACTTCTCGGTTCCGAAAAACTCCCAGCCTTTCCGGCTATCGTTACCAATAAGCACCCATGCCCACAAAGCGGCATTATCCGGGAAAAAATATTTACCCAACACACCATAAACTCCATTTGTAAGTTGCAGGGGATCGCGTATATCCATGCCATCGAACCACATCAACGGCCGGAACAGTTTGGCCTGTCCGAAATTTATTTTTTGCAGGCCTGCACGCAACTCAAATTTGCTGGTAGCATAACGGCCCCACACACGATATGGCTTTATTTCGCCCGAATTTCCGGCATTGATCCACCTTTCGAAGGTTGAATTTCCGTTTATACTCGCCGAAGTTTCAAAATCGAATGCGGTAGAATCATTTTTCGGAAACTTTCCGGTAAGCGTGGGCACAAAACGACCTCCGGGCTGCACCACCAGTGGCCGGCCAAACTGTACAGTAGTCCAACCCACAAGCTGACCATTGAACTGCACCTTCGACGAGTCGGTTTGCGCACTGCCTGAAAACAGGTTGAGAAGCACTGCAATCAGGACGTAACACAACGTAATAATTCTGTTTTTCATTTTACAATTCCGGCTTATCAACCGGCATAATTCCGAAAATTATTAATTCCGAAAACTGTCGGGACATATCTTTTGCACTGGCGAACATCGATTGAATTTCGGGCGATTTTGCAACATCCACCTGTTTCTGAATATACCACATTACAAAATTTATATCCAGATTCGGGTTCATTGCTCCCTGTGCCTGTGCCTGAATAAAAAATTCTCTGGTCAGCGAAATGGACTTGCCGGATACTTTCATAAAAAAATCGAGAATCTCAGCCGAATCAGGGTGGTAAAAATCGTTCACAAACTCCATCGAAAACTGCTTATTGGCTTCGTATTTCTGAAGTAACATTTCCGAGAGCTTTTCCGAAAAGCTTTTCGTTTCATCGTGCACCAGTTTTTCGTACGACAAAAACATATCGTTTGTCAGATTTTCGAGGATCGACAACACAAGTGCAATCTTATTGGCATAATAAGTATAAAACGTTTTACGGCTTACACCTGACTTTTTGCAAATCTCGTCGATGCTTACTTTTTTGAACCCGTGTTTCCAGAACAAATCACGGGCTGTAGCGTCTATTTTTTCTTTTTTAGTCATTCAAATGAGTTACATTTACGCGACAAAGTTACATTTATTATCTATAAAGCATTATTTTGTAACCCTGTTGATTTATCATTTAAGATTATTTAAACATTAGATTCAAAGACACATTCCACTTTAGTGCTCATAGTATTTTAATTTACTGACAGTTAGAGTCCGATTTAAAACTTTGTAATGATTACAACATAAATTCAAAAACAGCGTTATGATATAAATTTAACAACAAACAAAAGTTATGTATTTAAGAAAAAGTATTCTGATGGTTGTTTTAACCGCCACAATGGCAGGTTTCAGTGCCTGCTCGCAGGGCGAAGACCCGGTTAACAATGTTGTAAAAACTGAAGGAACGCTGGCTGTAAAAGCTGCCACAAGTTCCTACAATGGTCAGTATGCCCCACACAATGTAGTTGCAATCTGGATTGAAAGCAGTTCGGGTACATTTGTAAAAACACTTATGGTGAGAGCGGCTCAGCGAAAAACCTATCTATCGAACTGGCTGAAATCGTCGTCGGGAAACTCGACCGATGCAACAACCGGCGCTACCGTACAAAATCACA
>JAYRXP010000430.1:0-5074 GCA_041917395.1 Paludibacter sp. | reverse complement strand
TGGTAGTCAGAGGCAGAAAGATGACTCTTGGCGGAATGCTTCTGAATTTTTGTACGGTTTCGGGTTGATGACCAATGCTGAACCCGACCGAAAACATAAGCGCACAGAGCACATAAAAACTAAATTCGTACTGCAACCACTGTTCGGGAAAAATGCGGTAAACGCCAAGCAAAAGACCGGCTGCAAAGAACGACAAAATAATAATGCTTCCTTTCATCCTTTTTTCCTCCAGATAAACCATGCACCAACAACACTTCCCAGAGTGGAAAAAAACGCAATAAGAAAAGCTTCGAAACCAAGTAGATGAAATTTGCGAATTACATTTTCGTTAATGCCAACTTCCAACCCGAGGATAAACAGCAAAAGCCATACGAGCAAAGTAATCAGGCGATTGATAAAACTGATTTTTTGTCTGCGAAAAAAATAACCGGTTGTGATGCCGGCTATTATGAAGAATAAAACGGTGTACATTTTTTGGCGTCGACTATAATTGTGTACAATTATAATTCAAATTTTGCGAAGCACAAAACACTAACCCGAAAAATCGAAACTTAAAGTTTGATTTTGCTGTTTTTTCGGCTTACCAATTGACTGATTCAGCCGGAACAACTGACAGGTTTTTACAAATCCAGTCGGCCTCGCCAAGTAAGTTAGCCGGGAAACTGGTTGTGAGCGCCAAACATTTTGCTCCGGCCGCTTTTCCGGCTTTAATGCCACTCACAGCATCTTCCACCACCAAACATTCGTGCGGTTTAAGCCCAATGAGTTCGGCAGCTTTTATATAAATATCCGGAAATGGTTTTTTACGTTCAACATCTTCACCCGTCACAATAGCCTGAAAATTATTGGGCGACAAACCAATTTCACGAAGGTTAATTATTACTTTAATTCTGTCGGCACTGCTTGCTACAGCCATTTTTAAACCTTTCGAAGTACAACTATTAATAAATTCACTCACTCCGGGTAATGCATTCAGTTTTCCCTTTGTAATATCTTCGTAAATCTGATAAGTTCGGGCTTTATCGCGTTCGATATCTACCTGAAAGCCATTTCTCAGGCCAATGCCGCTTATATAATTATTTTCACCGGTACCGACAAAATGCAATGCATCTTCTTTCTTAACCGAAATTCCATGTTCTGCAAACATAAGTCTGGTTGCTTCGAAAATATATTCTTCGGAATCAACCAAAACTCCGTCCATATCAAATAAAATTGCTTTGAGCATATTCTTTCTTTTTGAAAAAAATTACACAGTCTAAACTACAAACTGTGTAATGATAAAGTTATTAGTAATTTTTCGACGTTCTATTTTGCAACAATCTTTTTTGTAAATATTCTGTTATTGAACGATAGTTGAACAAAACATAGTCCTTTTGCGTACAATGGAAAATCTGACGCATCGTTCCGCGAAACCTGCTCGTTTATAATAACGCGCCCCAGTCCATCAAAGACTTTTAAGATTGAATGATCATTCTGGTTGTTCAACATAATTCTATTGTTCAGAAACCTGATACATAAAGAGTCTGCCGCTTCTATTTGACTAACTGCTGTCGGAACGTTAATCTGATTGTTAGATCCATTGTTTTTTATTTCTCCAATTCCATAACCTCCGGTAAAAATATTGCCATTTACAATATTATAGTCGGCAAAATCATTGTTGTTGATACTACTTCCAAATGAATATCCGGCATCATCGTCGCAATAAGTTCTGTTGCCATTTCTGGAACCTAACCAAATTCCATAATTACCAAGAACCAAATTACTCAAATTGAATGTGTTGTTTTTGATAGTATTATGATTCGGAGTTTGGTGGCGTATAGTACCTCCTTCGCCGCAATTTCGGTAAAGGTAAATCCCTCCTTTCGTGATTTTCTCAAACCTGTTACTCTCAATCAGATTGTAGGCGGAACCATCACAGGCTATAACTTCGCGACTGGCGGTAGCGCTGAAAGTATTATTGCGAAATACATTATGACCACTCTCCGCATCCATATAAACAACAGGACCTGAACCTGTATTCGTTCCTGTAAAAGTTGAATTTTCAACCGTCACATAAGTGGTTCCGGGAGCAATATACAGTGATGTCATGCCATCAGAGGTTTCGAAAGTTACATTTGAAAATGTAATATTAGTTGGGGCGGCAGCTTGTGCTCTTTCAGTATGACCGAGTGATAATGACGATTCTTTAACTCCGGCAGCCTGTCCGTTTTTACCCAATCCGATAATTCTGACTCCGCCTTTGATTGTACAATTTTTGATTGTAACATTTTTGGTTTGTACCCAACCAGCTGCTGTTTTTACAGAGTTAATTACCAAATAGGTTAGTTTTCCACCATTAAAAATACCTCCATTACCATCGATAACAGTGTCACTCTTTTCGATGGTAATTTGTTCGGCTTGACCATATCCGAAGTTGGGTATTGAAATCAGCCCCAACAGGATAACAAAAACAGAAATAGTTCTGGCTTTATACATTTTAGTCTTCTGTTTTATCTATGTATTTTGGTTTCAAAACGGTGAGCTGAAGTACAATAGCCACAAGCACCACAATGCCCAACACTGCAAAATCCTTTCCGAGACTTCCTGCATCACTTGATTTTCCTAACAAGTTAGTGATAAATGCACCGGAAGCAATTCCCACCAGATTCATTAATCCATATCCTGTGGCGCGATAGCGCGATGACACAAACTGACAAAGTATAGGCATATTGTTTACATCGAACATTCCGAATCCGACACCAAAACAGATAGCTCCACCCAAAATAGTTGCAAAACTATGACCGTAACCCAGTAAAACCAGTGCAGGAATAGTTAATGCCAGGCCAATTACACCGGTATAAATACGTCCTTTCAGCGTTTTTTGCACCCATTTGTCGGACAGGACACCACCAACTAAAACGCCAACAAACGAAGCCATAGCAATGGTAATGGTTGCCATTGGGCCAGCCTGAGCCATGTCTAAATGCAACGTGTCGGAAAAAAGAGTGGGAAGCCAGTTTTTGGTAGCCCAACCCGGTAAGCTCGGAGCCGAAAAATAAAATAGAATAACCCAAAAAGAAATATTTCCCAGTAAAATGCCCAATCCTTTGAAAGATGTTGAAAGCTCTGCAAATATTGATTTTCCTGTCGAAGTATCTTCCACATATCCCTTTTTTTCTTTCAAAAACAGAATAAGAATCAAACTATAAAACATACCCAACAGTCCGAATGAGTGGAAAGTGAGTTGCCAACTGAATTCGTGTGCTATTGTTGCCCCGAAACCGCCCAACGCCTGCCCCAGATAAATACCGGTGGTGTGAATACCAATGGCGAATGAACGTGTTTTGCCCTGATGATAATCGGCAATAAGCGACAGACCCGCAGGGATATAAAATGCTTCGCTGACACCCATTATGGCGCGTAGTACATAAATCTGATCAAAAGTTGTGGCATAACCCATCAGAAGCGTAACACCCGACCATACAAAAAGACTTCCTACAATTAACCATTTACGGTTCAGCCTGTCGGCAATAATACCCGATATCGGACTCATTAACGCGTAAATCCAGAGGAAAACGGCCATTAAGCGGCCAAAGTTTTGTGCCGAAACCAACTCAGCAATATCAATCATCATTGATGGTTTCATGGTTGATAACATCTGACGGTCGAGGTAATTCAGCAAAGCTACAAACCAAAGTAAACCAACCACCAACCACGGATAAAATTTTTTGTCTTTCATGAGCATTTTTTTGAAATAAATATTGATAATAAAATTAAATAACGGTTTTGAATGTGTATTCGCGAGTATCTACCTGAATTCTGACTACATAAATTCCCTGTTTAAACTCAGTTTCTGTTGTTATTGAACCGCTACAATTATTTTGTGTGTAAATTGAGCGTCCAAGATAGTCGTAAATTTTCAGATTGTAAATAGCACCATTACTGTTTGTAAGAACAATCCGGTTATTTTTTGAAATAACACTGAATTGATCAGAGTTATTCAACGGATTTATGGTAGAAATACCTCCCCTGAAGTTGGAAAAACGGTGAAAAAGCAAATAATTAGCATCGTGCTGACGAATCGGCAATCCTCTTTCGTCCGGAAACGCAGTACGCGAAACAGCAATAATGTCGTTTCCTTCAAATTGCCAGTCAACATATTGAAACCCATTTAAAAATGGATTGTCTTTGCTGATAAGTGTGTCTGTTATCGTCCAGTTTCTTAAATCAGGTGAGCTCATAAGCACCAGCCTGTTACGCAATAAGCCGCAATGCGTGCCTGTGTTGTAAATTCCGGCTTGTGTTTTCGTCCTGTCTTCATCAAACTCAGCATTGCTAATTGTCCAGTATTTGTTGCTCAAACCGTCGTACCTGATGGTGAATTTTTTGCCTCCTCCCGGAAAATTAATTATGTCGGTCGAAGGATTAAAGCTAAGTTGGGTAGTTCCTGTCACTTTGGTTATGGCAGCCACACCGCCATACTTTTCTTCGTCCACTCTCAGTATATTTACAATACTGCCATTTTTGTCAACAACTACGTTTCCTTCGAGCCATTGTTTAAACGATTTTCCATCACCCGAAATCCACGCTGTGTTATGGTTCAGTGCATTAGTGCAAGTCCAGCTTGCAGCTTTCATCAGATCCGCATTTACAGGAGCCGACATCACAAAAGCAGTTTTATTCTCACCTTCTACGTTGGTTTCAAATGCTCTCCAAATACGTCCTCCACTCACAACCAGTGGCACAGGAGCTGAATGGTATTGTCCGGTTAGTAAAATTCCATCAGTATCGTTCGTGGGGTAAGTCCAGGTAATACCTTTATCTGTCGATTTTCGGATTATCACATCACTTTGCACGCCGCTTGTTCCCATTAAATACAGCGTTCCATTGTGTACAAACAGGTTTTGGTACGACATTGCGCCATTATTTATCGATTGGGCTTTCCACGTCAGACCTTTATCGGACGAAAGAAAAAATGAAACACCTGCCGTTGTACCTGTTACCCGATATGCTCCTGTACATGCTGCCAGATAATCTCCATCAGGCAAAATGGTAATACTCGGATTGGTTATGAGCATTTTTTTCGGTTCCAGCG
>JAYRXP010000429.1:0-6621 GCA_041917395.1 Paludibacter sp. | reverse complement strand
GTTGAAGAAGTTCGTCGACAGTTCCGCGAAATAAAAGGCATTCTCGAAGGAACAGGTGAACCTGATTATGCCCGTTGTGTTGCTATTTCGACCAAAGGAGCTCAAAAAGAAATGTTACTACCATCGTTGCTTGCAATCATTATTCCTATTGTTACCGGAATAATTTTTGGTGCTGCCGGCGTAATGGGACTGTTACTTGGTGGTACGGCTACCGGATTTATACTTGCTGTATTTATGGCCAACTCTGGAGGCGCCTGGGATAATGCAAAAAAATACATCGAAGAAGGAAACTTTGGCGGTAAAGGTTCGGATGCACACAAAGCGGCAGTAACCGGCGACACAGTAGGTGACCCATTCAAAGATACATCGGGACCTTCGCTAAACATTCTGATTAAACTTATGAGTATGGTTTCTATCGTAATGGCCGGTTTGACGGTTGCATGGAGCTTATTCTAACAAAGGTTTTACATAAAAAAAGCTGCGGACAAATTAAATTTATCCGCAGCTTTTTTGTTTAATTTATCAAACAATCGGTGTTACTCCTTTTTTCAGCAGGATATTACCATATTTAGCTGTTTCGCCAGTCATAACAACAGCAAAAGCAGATTTAGCCCGGTCGTAAAACGCAAAGCGATCGATTCGTTCAATAGCCGGAGCAGCAGGATTTGTTATGTGAATACTTTTCAGATAAGATGCCTCAACTGCAGGGTCGAGTGTATCTCCGGCTACAGCAGCCATCATCACCAATGGATGTGGCACATAAGCATCGAGCTCGAACAATGGCAAAATTGCAGCAAGCAGTTCAGGGATACGAAGTCCATCGGCACGAAGTACTTGTCCGTTAAATGATTCGCCCGGGAAATGAGCATCAGCGAGAATAATTTCGTCGCCATGACCCATGCGGGCCAACACACTCAAAAGTTCGGGGCTGATAAGCGGTGAAATTCCTTTTAGCATATTCGTTTTTTAGTATGGAAAATTAATTTAATTTTGTGCAGAGTTTATGAACTTTCACATTGGCAAAAGTAATATTTTTGTTTGTAAATCAGGTGTATAAATAAAATAATTTTGTACACAAAATAAACATCTTTTTGTTTTATCACGAATAAAATGGCAACACCACTTATCAAAGTAGCTGACAGCATAAAATACGATCCCTGGGATGCAAAACAAACCATCGAAGAAGTGCGTATCACGGTTCATTGCAGCCGCTATTGGATGCTGTCGGAATGGGAGTGCGAAAACATGTCGTTTACGTTAGGGCAAATGCCCGGTACAAAAATTCATTCAGCAGCGGCGCATGCATAGAACATGCTATCATGACGCTGCATCATTCGAATAAAGAAATTGAGGAAATAGCCCTCGAATCCGGATTTTACGACCGTCATCATTTTCCAGAGTCTTTAAACTGATAACGGGAATATCCCCGGCAAAATACCGTTCGAAAATCGGTATGTAAAAAAAAGTCTCCGTTTCAATCGAAACGGAGACTTTTCAGCATGTCAATAATATCGTTATTTGCTTTCAATCCATTTTACAATCCATTCTCCCACTTCAGTAGTTGAATAAGCTTTTTCGTTGTTAGCAATATCTTCGGTAACTACTTTAGCATCCATGCTCGCTGCAACAGCTTCCCGGATCAATGCTCCTTCTTTCATCATCCCAAAAGCATATTCGAACATTAAAGCTGCCGAGAGTATAGTTGCTAATGGATTGGCAATATTTTTACCGGCTGCCTGCGGATAAGAACCGTGAATAGGTTCAAAAACCGAAGTATGAATACCTACCGAAGCAGAAGGAAGCATACCAAGCGAACCTGTAATAACCGATGCTTCGTCAGTAAGAATATCTCCGAACAGATTTTCGGTCACTAACACATCGAAACTTTTTGGCCACTGAATAATACGCATAGCTGCATTATCCACAAACATAAATTCGGTTTCAATATCAGGATATTGCGGCGCAATTTCCTGTCCAATCTGACGCCATAAACGCGATGTTGCCAACACATTGGCTTTATCCACAATGGTTACTTTTTTATTGCGTTGTCCGGCATATTTATAAGCCAAATGCAGAATGCGTTCCACTTCTTCGCGTGTGTAAACACATGTATCGTAAGCGGTGTTGCCATCTTCGGCACGTCCCTGTGGACGACCAAAATACATACCACCCGTTAATTCGCGAATACACATAAAATCAGCTCCATCAACAAGGTCGGCACGAAGCGGCGATTTGTGTATCAACGAAGGAAATGTGGTAACAGGTCGAATATTAGCGTACAACCCTAAATCTTTACGCATCTTCAGCAAACCCTGTTCCGGACGCACTTTAGCTGCCGGATTGTTGTCGTATTTCGGATCGCCAATAGCGCCGAAAAGCACAGCATCCGATTGCATACAAAGTTCGTGTGTGGCCTTTGGATAAGGTTCGCCTACCTGATCGATAGCACAGGCACCAACAATGGCGTACTCGTAACTTAATTCATGACCGAACTTTTTACATACTGATTTTGTTACACTTAAAGCTTGTTCGATGATTTCGGGACCAATTCCGTCGCCCGGTAAAACTGCAATTTTCAAAGATTTACCCATTGATTTTTTATTTTATAATTTTATTTTTTAATCTGTATTTCAACTTTTACACCTGATATTTATTTTAGCACTCTTAAATCAAACTCATTATGAACCTCCTTCTCATTCCGGTTGCAGCATTCATGGGGATTCTTGCCTTACTTATTTTAAAGGAAATAAGACCCGACACCACATTTAAAAAAGTAATAAAGGTTGTAATTATACTTTTATTTGTTGCAGCATTTGCTGTTATCAGTTATTACATGTAACGCATGATGGCTACTTTGCTTCAATGATATTGAGCATCTTCTCGGTTGCTTTGAGCGCCGACACAGTCTGGTCACCATCGAGTCCACGTGTTTTGAATATTTTATCGCCAAATTTCCAGGTAATAATTGTTTGCACAATAGCATCTGTTTTTCCACCAGGAGGAATAACTACCTGATAATCGAGCAATTCAGGAGTTGCTTTATTCAGTTTTTTGTACATTTTGTACAAAGCTTTGGATAATGCGTGGTATTGTCCATCTCCTGCAGCGGTTTCTTCGTAAACTTTTCCGTTTATTTCTGTTTTTACACTTGCCATAGGACGCAAACCCTTCGAAACAGTCAGCGAGTAGTTCAGAATACGAATAACTTTGTTTTCTTCATCATTGTTTACAACATCCGAAACGATATAGGGCAATTCGTCGAGCGAAATCAGTTCTTTTTTGTCGCCAAGTTCGATAACCCGTTGAGTTACCTTTTTCATTAAATCTTCATCCAACTCAATACCAAGTTGCTGTAGATTTTTCAAAATACTTGCTTTACCTGAATTTTTACCCAATGCATACAAGCGTTCACGCCCAAACCTTTCCGGAAGTAAGTCGTTGTAATACAGGTTCTTTTTATTGTCTCCGTCGGCATGAATTCCGGCAACCTGCGTAAATACATAATCGCCGATAACCGGCTTATTCGCAGGAATACGCACGCCGGCATAGGACTCAACCAACCGGCTTACCGAATTAATTTTCGATTCATCAATCCGGGTCTTAATCTTCAACTGATCGTGCAAAACCGGAACAACGCTCGACAGAGGTGCATTTCCTGCACGTTCGCCCAATCCGTTGATTGTAACGTGAACACCCTGAATACCGGCTTTTACAGCCTCCATAACATTTGCAACGGCTAAGTCGTAATCGTTGTGCGCATGAAAATCGAAATGCAAAGTTGGATAGCGTTCAATCACTCGTTTACAAAACGCATACGTTTCGGTTGGATTCAGCACACCCAATGTGTCGGGCAACATAAAGCGCTTAATGGATTCATCTTTCAGACTATCAATCATGTAAAATACATAATCCATTGAATTGCGCATGCCGTTCGACCAATCTTCAAGATAAATATTGACATCAATATCCATTTCGCGGGCATTAGCCAACACGTTTTTTATGTCAGCCACATGCATCTCAGGCGTCTTCTTCAATTGGTAAATGCAATGATTTTCAGAACCTTTGCAAAGCAAATTTAACACTTTACAACCGGTATCATTAATCCAGTTGAGCGAATTGCGGTCGTCCACGAATCCAAGCACTTCCAGTTTACGCAGATACCCATGATCGCGTGCCCATTCGGCAACTCTTTTAACCGAACGGAACTCTCCTTCTGAAATACGGGCCGATGCAATTTCGATACGATCGACGCCCAAATCTTCCAGCAAAAGACGGGCAATACTCAGTTTTTCCTGTCCTGCAAACGATACTCCCGATGTTTGTTCACCATCGCGGAGCGTGGTATCCATTATTTCTAACATTATCTCGATTTTTCGAAAGTCTCAATCAAATCTTTTTTGCTTAATAAGTAGTCGATATCATCCAAACCATTCAGCAGACATTCTTTTTTGTAGGCGTTGATAGCGAATGATTCTGATTTTCCGGTTGCATTGTTGGTAATGGTTTGATTTTCCAAATCAATAGTCAGCGTTGTTTTGGGATCGGCATTTACCGAAGCAAAAATTTCAGCTAAAAATTCTGCCGATACAACAACAGGCAACACGCCATTGTTCAACGCATTATTTTGAAAAATATCAGCAAAAAAGCTAGATACAACCACTTTAAATCCATAGCCATCAATAGCCCATGCAGCATGCTCGCGGCTCGAACCCGAACCGAAGTTTTTACCACCCACAAGAATTGACCCACTGTAAGTCGGGTTGTTTAAAACAAAATCAGCTTTGGGGCTGCCATCTTTGTTGTAACGCCAATCGGCAAAAAGATTATCGCCAAAACCGTTTTTGTCAGTCGCTTTCAAAAAGCGCGCAGGTATAATCTGGTCAGTATCCACATTCTCAATAGGTAGTGGAACAACTGTTGAAGTTAATGTTATAAACTTTTCCATTTTTATTGTTATTTAGCACACGGAAAACACTGAGTAACTGAGTAACACTGTATTTTATGATGCATCTAATTATTTAATTCTTTTCTATCATTCGTATAAATAACTCTTTTG
Organism: Paludibacter sp.; assembly: GCA_041917395.1. Classification (GTDB taxonomy): domain Bacteria; phylum Bacteroidota; class Bacteroidia; order Bacteroidales; family Paludibacteraceae; genus Paludibacter. Next base: position 1,565 of record JAYRXP010000429.1, on the reverse strand, counting down.
AGTTCAGCTTTTTTTCCAAAATTCAACAGCAATCCAATTTCAAGATCACATGCCTTTAAATAATTTATAAGCTGATATTCATGCTCTTTGCATATACTCTCAACGGCTTTTAGCTCCAGAATAACTTTACCTTCAACTACTATATCAGCATAAAAAACACCAACTACTTTTTGATTATAATATACATTAATAGGCTTCTCTGTTTCACATTTTAGTCCCATTGTTGTTAATTCAAGATACAATGCATTTTTATAAACTTTCTCTAAAAAACCAAAACCAAGTTTATAATGAACAAGATAAAATGCATGTAGAATTTCGTCAGTCAGTTCTTTATATAACATAATTTTTAATTGTGCTATTCCGCATTTTCCGTTTATTCAGTGTGCTAAGAGCGTGGATCTGTAATTTTACCGGTTACTGCAGCCGCTGCTGCAACTAATGGCCCTGCCAAAATCGTACGTGCTCCGGGACCCTGACGGCCTTCGAAGTTGCGGTTTGAAGTCGAAACCGCATATTTTCCGGCAGGAACTTTATCATCGTTCATAGCCAGACAAGCCGAACATCCGGGCTGACGCAAAGCAAAACCGGCCTCGGTCAAAATATCGTACAAACCTTCTTCACGAATCTGTTTTTCAACCATCCAACTTCCGGGAACAAGCCATGCAGTTACATTGTCGGCTTTCTTTTTACCTTTTACATAATTGGCAAAAATGCGGAAATCTTCGATTCGACCATTGGTACAACTTCCAAGGAACACATAATCAATTTGTTTGCCTTCGAGTTTTTCACCCGGCTGAAAGCCCATATAATCCAGCGATTTTTGATACGAAATACGTCCGGCTTCGTCAACAGAATCCAGCGTAGGAATTGATTCCGTGATGCCCATTCCCATTCCCGGATTTGTTCCGTAAGTAATCATAGGTTGAATATCAGCAGCTTCGAACACCAATTCTTTATCAAATTTAGCTCCTTCGTCGGTTTTCAGTGTTTTCCAGTAAGCTATTTTTTTATCCCACTCTTCACCTTTAGGAGCAAATTCGCGACCTTTTACATAATCGAAAGTAGTTTGGTCAGGCGCAATAAGTCCACCACGGGCACCCATTTCGATCGAAAGGTTACAAACCGTCATTCGTTCTTCCATGCTCATGGAACGGATAGCTTCGCCGGCATATTCCACAAAATAACCTGTAGCACCACCGGTTGTTAGTTTTGAAATCATGTAAAGCGCTAAATCTTTAGCAGTTACGCCGGCACCCAATTTACCATTGAAAGTGATACGCATTGTTTTCGGACGCGTTTGCAAAATACATTGCGTAGCCAACACCATTTCCACTTCGCTGGTACCAATACCAAAGGCAATCGTTCCAAACGCTCCATGTGTTGATGTATGACTATCACCACAAACAATTGTCATTCCCGGTTGGGTAAAACCATTTTCTGGTCCGATAATATGTACTACACCGTTTTTGGTATGTCCGAGCGGATAAAACAACGGCATATTAAATTCGCTTGCATTTTTTGCAAACGTATCCAACTGATTGCGCGAGATAGGATCCTGAACCGGT
>JAYRXP010000428.1:0-1725 GCA_041917395.1 Paludibacter sp. | reverse complement strand
GGATATTTACATGCTGCGCACCGTTTGGCCGACGAGTTTCTGAGTAAAGATAAACTGGTGGTTTATACACAGGGACTTAATCAGCCCAAAAGTGTTATGGAATCGACTGCCGTAGGGCGCTTTGAAACGGGAAAACTGATTGTGCTTGTTGATGAATACTCGGCCTCGGCCAGCGAAATTCTTTCGGGAGCTATTCAGGACTGGGACAGAGGAATTATTGTTGGTCGCCGTACGTTTGGCAAAGGATTGGTTCAGCGCCAGTTGCCGCTGGTGGATGGTTCAATGCTGCGGTTGACTACAGCACGTTATTATACGCCTACCGGACGATGCATTCAGAAACCTTACAAAGATGGTGTTGAAAAATACGAAAAAGATTTGCTGGACCGATACAAACACGGCGAGTTTTTGCATGCCGACAGCATTCACCTGCCCGACTCGCTGAAATATCAAACGCTGACGCTTAAACGTACCGTATATGGCGGTGGCGGTATTATGCCAGATATTTTTGTGCCGATTGACACCACGCGTTACACAGATTTTTATCGTAAAATAGTGGCTCAGGGTGTTATAAATAAGGTTTCGGTGCAGTATATCGACAAAAACAGAGCTGAACTGAAAAAGAAATACACTACGTTCGATAAGTTCAGTAAAACATTCGAAGTAGACGACTCGGTTCTTGAGCAATTGAAACAATTAGCCGAGAAGGAAAAAATTGTGTACGATCAAAAACAGTTTGATATTTCGAAAAACCTGATAAAACTACAACTGAAGGCACTTGTTGCCCGCGACTTGTGGGAGGTGAATGAATATTATCAGGTTATTGATGCCGAAAACGAATCGCTGCAGAAGGCACTTGAAATTCTTCGCGCCAAAGGCGCTTACGAGAATATACTGAAATAGATTTTTGGAACGCAAATAACGCAAATTCCCACAAATATAATTGAAATTAATTTATTCATTATTTGCGGGAATTTGCGTTATTGTTTGCGTATTTTGCGGTATAAATTTTATTTCAAATGTGAGGCTTTCAATCCTTTAATTACAGCATTTGTAAATCCGTTGGCTTCCATTTCGTTTAGCCCTTTGATGGTAATACCGCCGGGAGTTGTCACTTTATCAATCTCTACTTCGGGGTGCGATTCGTTGGCCTCGAGCAGGTCGATAGCTCCGCGAAGCGTTTGCAATACAACTTCTTTGGCTACGTTGGGGTAAATGCCCATTTCCACACCACCTTCCATAGCGGCGCGTATATAGCGGAAAGCGTAAGCTATTCCGCACGACGATAGCGCCATAAAAGCATTGAGTTGCGACTCGGGAACTAAAAAGGTTTTGCCAAGTTCGCTGAATACATTTAATATCAGTTCTTCCTGTTCTTTTGTTGCATTCTGAGCCGATATGGTGGAAACGCTTTGCAATACATCGATAGCTGTGTTGGGTATAACACGGAAAAGTGTGGCATCGGAATCAAAGAAATCGACTAACCTGCTAAAATCGACTCCGGCAGCTACTGAAACAATGATTTGTTTTTTATAATCGAGTTTTTTCTCAATTTCGGCTGCAACAGGCTCTACCAGCCAGGGTTTAACGGCCAGAATAACGATGTCGGCATTCTTAACCACTTCTGAGTTCGATGTAGTCGTATTTATTTCAGGCTGTGCAGCACGTATGGCCGCGAGGTGTGTTTCCGAAATATCGCTTACCGAAATGTTAGCCGGGGCTATAAAT
>JAYRXP010000427.1:0-2204 GCA_041917395.1 Paludibacter sp. | reverse complement strand
GAAAAAAAATGGAAGCACCACCGTTGTGTGCAAATTATGTGGTCGTTTCATGACGATATTCGCCGGAATTTGCAACTAATGGACCAAATGCTGACTTCAGAAAACTTCGAAATTAGAAAGTTTAATGAACTTGTAGGACTTATATTCTTCAATATCAGCACCATTGTTTTGCGTGAAGAAAAGATAATTGTACCGGTTTTGCTCGAGACAGCTAACGGGCATGATTTGGAAAATATGCTTGCCGAAGCATATGAACTTGAATTCAGTTATGTGAAAATACCTGCTATACAAGATAAAAAGAAATCAATATCGTTCACTATCAATGATTTAATTCATTTGCCAACGGGAGTTTTATCGGCAGAGCAGTTCCAGTTGATTTTTAATCATCTGCCGGTGGATATTACGTTTGTCGACGAAAACGATGAAGTGAAGTTTTTCTCCAATCCGCCACATCGTATTTTTCCCCGTACGCCGGCCATTATTGGTCGTAAAGTTCAGTTTTGTCATCCACCCGAAAGCGTGCATATTGTGAATCGCATTGTGGATTCGTTTAAGTCGGGCGAAAAGAGCGTAGCATCATTCTGGCTACACATGGGGCCAAAATTTGTGCTTATTCAGTATTTTGCTGTGCGCAACGAACAGGGCGAATACCGTGGTACACTCGAGGTTTCGCAGGAAATTTCGGAAATTCAAAAAATTGAAGGCGACCGCAGGTTACTCGATTGGTAAAGAAAGCCCCTAACCTCTGAAGGGAACAGAATTACCTTCTTTGTAAAGAATATATTTAAAATTATACTAACTACTCTTATCCTCTTTTAGGGGCCAGGGTATAAATCAATTAAAAATTATGAACATGTTTTGCTATCAATGTCAGGAAGCAGCCAAAGGGCTGGGATGCGAGGTTAAGGGAGTTTGTGGAAAAACTCCCGAAGTATCAGCGTTACAGGATTTATTAATCTATCAACTGAAAGGCCTCTCACACTACACCACCGCTTTACGTTTAGTCGAAATAGAAAACGAAGCTGCCAACCTTTTTATCACCGACAGTCTGTTTATGACTATCACCAATGCTAATTTCGATTATAACCGCTTTGTTAATCGTATTCGCGAAGGATTTAAACTACGCTCTGAACTGAAAGCCACTTTGCTCGAAAACAAAGTAGAACTTCAAAATACCGTACTACTTAGCTGGACAGCGGTTACTGCTGCCGAAATGGAACTTATTGCCGAACAAAAAGCCAGTGTTTTGGCTACTGTAGACGAAGATGTTCGCTCGCTTCGCGAACTGATTATTTATGGTCTGAAAGGTATGGCAGCCTATGTGGAACATGCTCAAAATCTCGGTTATAACGATAATACTGTGCATGCATTTATTCAGAAAGCTCTGGTTGCTACTACCAACGACAATCTTACTGCCGACGAACTTACCGCTTTGGTGCTCGAAACCGGAAAGTACGGCGTTACCGTGATGGCATTGCTTGATAAAGCCAACACCACTACTTACGGAAATCCTGAAATTACGACCGTAAACCTCGGAGTTCGCAAGAATCCGGGAATTCTGATCAGCGGTCACGACCTGAAAGACATGGAAGAATTGCTGAAACAAACCGAGGGCACAGGCGTTGATGTGTATACGCACAGCGAAATGCTTCCGGCTAATTATTATCCTGCTTTCAAAAAATACAAACATTTTGTGGGAAACTACGGTGGCGCCTGGTGGAGTCAGGTGACTGACTTCGAAACTTTCAACGGCGTTATCCTCTTTACTACCAACTGTATTGTGCCTCCCAAAAGCACAGCTACCTATTCCGATCGTGTTTACACGACAGGTTCATCCGGTTTTCCGGGATTCAAACATGTTGAAGAAGGTGTAAATGGTCAACCGAAAGATTTTTCATACATGATAGCTCATGCCAAACAATGCGCTGCTCCGACCGAAATTGAATCGGGCGAAATTGTAGGTGGGTTTGCACACAATCAGGTATTGGCTTTGGCAGATAAAGTGGTTGATGCTGTAAAATCGGGCGCTATTCGCAAATTCTTTGTGATGGCCGGTTGTGATGGTCGCATGAAAAGCCGCAGTTATTATACCGATTTTGCTCAGCAATTGCCAAAAGATACGGTTATCCTGACGGCCGGTTGCGCCAAATACCGTTACAATAAATTGCCATTAGGCGATATTGGTGGAATTCCACGCGTGTTGG
>JAYRXP010000426.1:0-4201 GCA_041917395.1 Paludibacter sp. | reverse complement strand
ATCCGCAAGCATTTGTTGGAAAAATACAGCACAGGCGTTATTGTGTTGGGCAATGTGGTTCGCTTAGCGTTCTCAGCTGTGCCAAAAGCAGTTTTGCCTCAGTTGGTTGAGAATATCTACAATGCATGTGTGGATTTGGATAAAAAATAAGAAATGTTTTGGTTCTCAAATATTTAAGGCTGAATTTCAAGTTGTGAAATTCAGCCTTTTTTAATATGTAAATTATCTCATCAAAAATCACTATCTTTGCACTTCAAAAAAAATAAGGTAATTTGGTTTAAAACGTATTGTATCTCAATAAATTGATACTATAAATTATAAACTACAAACTGTAAACTAATTAATAATGGCTCTTCAATGTGGAATCGTGGGTTTGCCCAATGTCGGAAAATCTACTCTTTTCAACTGTTTATCAAATGCAAAAGCACAGGCTGCTAACTTCCCTTTTTGTACTATCGAACCCAATGTTGGTGTAATTACCGTTCCGGATGAACGTTTAAATAAGCTGGCAGAGTTGGTTCACCCTCAGCGAATTGTTCCCACAACAGTCGAAATTGTTGACATTGCCGGTCTTGTAAAGGGAGCCAGTAAAGGCGAAGGACTTGGAAATAAGTTTTTGGCCAATATCCGCGAGACGGATGCCATTTTGCATGTGTTGCGTTGTTTCGAAAACGAAAACATTACGCACGTTGATGGAAGCATAAATCCTGTTCGCGACAAGGAAATTATTGATATTGAGCTCCAGTTGAAAGATTTGGAAACAATTGAAAGCCGAATCAGCAAAGTGCAGAAACAAGCTGCTGCCGGCGATAAACAAGCCAAAGCGCTTCTGGATATTTATGTTCAGTACCGCGATGTGCTGTTGCAGGGAAAATCGGCGCGTACAGTAAAACTTGGAGAATTAGACAAAAAGCTGGTGAAAGATTTGTATTTGCTTACAAACAAGCCGGTTATGTATGTGTGTAATGTAGATGAGGCCTCGGCAGTAAATGGTAACGCATATGTTGATGCAGTTCGCGAAGCTGTTAAGGACGAAGAAGCTGAAATTCTCGTTGTTGCTGCTGCAACCGAAGCCGATATTGCCGAACTTGAAACTTACGACGAACGTCAGATGTTTCTGGAGGAAGTTGGCCTGACTGAGTCGGGTGTGGCGCGTTTAATTCGTGCTGCCTATCATTTGCTGAACCTGCAAACTTATTTCACAGCAGGTGTGCAGGAAGTGCGTGCATGGACCTTCGAAAAAGGTTGGAAAGCACCGCAATGTGCCGGCGTGATTCATACCGATTTCGAAAAAGGATTTATCCGTGCTGAGGTTATTAAATACGATGATTTTGTATCGTTAGGCTCCGAAGCTGCATGTAAAGAAGCCGGTAAAATGAATGTGGAAGGCAAGGAATATGTTGTGACTGATGGTGATATTATGCACTTCCGGTTTAATGTGTAGGCTGGATGTGTCTGATTTATATATAATGTGAATTTATAATATTAAGAATATCAGATTGTTGTAGGTTTACGGTCAAATTTTTATCAAAAAAATCAATTCTGCCTTTGTGAATTGAAAAAATGTCCGTATATTTGCACCCGCTAAGACAAAATGGTACCATAGCTCAGTTGGTAGAGCAAAGGACTGAAAATCCTTGTGTCCCCGGTTCGATTCCTGGTGGTACCACACAAAAAAGACTCAAATCAAATCCGATTTGAGTCTTTTTTGTGTGTATAATCTCTGGATTTACTCCAACACTTCGTTGTCGTGCATTTCTTTCATGAACGTTACAAAGTCGTTTTTGCGATCAGAGTCCATCCATTCGAGGCTGCGGCGAGGGTGAGCGTTCAGTGCGCCCGAAATGAGGTATGGAATGTGATATCCCCAGTCTATTTCTTTTTGCATTGGATGAACATGATCCTGAATAACCTGAAGCAATGGCAACAGGCGATATTTAGGGTTTTTCAGAAAAGCAATCAGAATTTCAATCGGGCAGTTTCCGGCACCACGTCCAAGGCCCATCAGTGTGGCATCGAGCATGGTACAGCCTTCCATAACAGCTGTGTAAGTGTTAGACATGGCCATTTGCATATTGTTGTGCGCATGAATACCGATTTCTTTTCCGGGAAGTGCTGTCATGTATTTCCGAACAAGATGCTGGATAGATTCCACATACATGCTACCAAAGCTATCCACAGCATAAAATACTTTTACGCGCGACTTTGCAATATCTTTGAGTGCTTCATCCAGTTCGTGTTCGTTGACAGTAGAAACTGCCATCAGATTGATACAAACCTCGTAACCTTTGTCCATGCAATGATGCGCAAGAGCAATCGCTTTGTCCACCTGATGTACATAACATGCTACCCGAATCATATCAAGTAAACTGTCCGCAGCCATAGGTATATCGTCTAAATCGATGCGACCTATATCGGCCATTGCCGAGAGTTTTAGATTGGTTTCGTTTTTGCCCACAATTCGCTCTAAATCTTTTTGATGGCAAAACTTCCAGGGGCCCATTTCTTTGCGGCTGAAAGCTTTTTCGCTACTCAGATAGCCTATTTCCATATAATCAATGCCCGCTTCGACACATGCGTTGTATACTCCGCGAACAAAATCGTCCGAAAACTGCCATTTGTTCATTAATCCACCGTCGCGTACGGTGCAATCCATTACTTTAATTTCTTGTTTGTACATTATTTTTTGATCTGTTGATTTGATAATGAGGTAATTTAAGGTTATGATAAGTGTTAGTTTGATTTTCTTTTTTCAAGAATTTCGAGCTCCTTGTTAATGTTGTGATTGATAAGGCATTCGAAAATTCGCTGAAAAGTAGCTTTGTCCAGTCCCAATTCTTCTGCCCACTTTCCACGCAGGCTGATGACCTCATTCTTTCTGTCCTGAGCAACAACACTTTCGACATCATTTTTAAATTTTACAATCTCACTTACATATTTGTAGCGAAGTGCAAAAAGAGTGATGATTTCTTTGTCGATTGTGTCAATTTGCTGCCTGATTTCTTCTTTGTTACAGCAATCTTCAGGCATTTTGATCGGGAGATGAGACATATTTCAGCGTGATTTAAATTTCGCACAAAAATAGCTAATAATTTTCTTTTCTGAAAATTATTTTGTGTTATTGCTATCAGATTATTACAATTTAGCTTGTTTGTGTGGTTCTTTTCTGTCTTCTGTTCTCTTTATTGTAATTGTTCCGAGGCTATGCGATAAATAAAGCCCGGCTTTGCAGTATGCAGACCGGGCTTTAGAAATAATAAAAATTATACCTTAAAATACACTGAAATTTATTTGCTGAAATCGATTAACAGATTTTCTGTCAGGGCAGATACGTCTGCCGTTTTTATAAGCTGGTTTTTGAAAGGATCGGTCTGACGAATGTATATTGTTTTATGAAATTCGGGGACTGATACATTTGAAGTAAAGAACAAATCGCGTGAACCTACTCCTGATTTTAATAATACAGCACTGTTTTCGGTGGGATTGGTGTCGAAAATTTCAATTTTATATAAAAATTTCCCTTCATAAACGTCGTTTACCATTACTGTCAGGTTTACAATTTTCGAGTTTTGCAGTTCCTGAGCCTTTGCCTTTAAAGCCGGATTGTTGGGGTTGAATTCGTCGGTGTATACTTCGCAACCAACTGCCATTAATGTGATTGCAATTACGGATATCAGTTTTGTGATTTTTTGTATTGTTTTCATGGCTTTGAATTTTAATTTGCCATGGAAAATCAATTTATATGCCAAATATTATAATCGTTTGATATATAAGATGTTACTGGTTTGTGTTAGTTGTTTTGTTCTTCAAAATAGAAGAATACTCTTCAAAAAAGAACTTTTTTTATTATTCGAAACTGAGATAAGGACTTATTTTGCGGATAATTTCGGGGTTCAATTCCGAGATCGAATTCAGTTCTTCAATACTTTTGAGCTTTCCTTTTCGCCTACGGTATTCGTAAATGGCTTTCGATTCGTAAAAGTTGAGGTACGGATGTGCATTCAAACGATCGACAGATGCTGTATTAACCTGAATTTTACGGACCAAATCGGTATTTATGCGGCAGTTGGGACTAATTTTATTAAAGTTTTCGTCAGTCATTCCGTACAGTTCGCGGAGCTGATTCAGGTTCACAAAACCACCTGTTTGCTGACGGAACCGGACTATCGCTTTCGCGTAGCCTCTGCCTATTCCGTAAACT
>JAYRXP010000425.1:0-4314 GCA_041917395.1 Paludibacter sp. | reverse complement strand
TCTTCAAACTCTAAATCGCTTACATCGTTGCGGCCTGCATAAAAATTAAGCATACCATCAAAGCCTATCGATTTTTCAGAAATCAGAAAACTTCCCAGCGGAATGTCCGGTTGCATTCCACCCGAAGTACCTATTCGCACAATATTTAACTGACGAAATTCACTTTTTTCGACCCGTTCAACTAAATCAATATTAGCCAAAGCATCGAGTTCATTCATTACGATATCAATGTTGTCGGTACCAATACCGGTTGAAATAACCGAAATACGTTTTCCTTTGTAAGTACCTGTGATTGTGTTAAATTCTCTGCTTGAAACCGAACATTCCTGTTCGTCGAAATAAGCAGCAACAAGCGCTACACGCCCCGGATCACCAACGAGAATAATGTTATCTGCTAACTGTTCGGGTTTCAGGTGTAAGTGGAAAATACTTCCATCGGAATTTACAATTAATTCGGAAGGTGGGAAATGTTTCATAATGTAGTAAGATAAAAAAACGCCCGATTTTTTCGGGCGTCAGTGTAAAACAATAATTAATTATTTACCTCAGCCTGTTCAGCGATTTTATTAATGCCTCATCCTTACCAATGGCACGAATAGCCAAAAGCGTAAGAACAATGTTTATAGCCGGAAAAGCCGTTACTATTTCGGGATGCCATTCGGCCTGAAGCGTATTACTACCCTGCCAGAGATAGAAATACAACAAACCATAATATACTGTCAAAAGTACAATATTTATCATTGACAAACGAATTTGAGTTGCTCTTTTTTTGTATAAAAAAATGATTACACCTGCTATAACAGGAATAAGAACACACAAAGCAGTCAGTGCCCACACACTTTTCACAAATTCCAGCCCCGGATTTTGAACTAAAAAGATGCCTTTGTAGTTCAGTATATATTGAGCTGCATCAGCGTTTGCCGTAAATCCTGCCTGCACAGAGAAAAGCGTTATCACCGAAAGTACAACAACTACCAGCAAATAAAGCGTTTGAATACGTTGAATCATTGAATTATTTACAATTTGACTATTTACAATATACTATTTATCACATCAAAAAGTCATTTTTTCCACTGCGAATCCCGAACAGCATAAATGCGCTCGATAATCTCGACAACTTTCAGTCCTTCGAGTACGTTTGTTGTAATGGTGCCTTTGTCAGTGAGTTTTTCAACTACGTTTTCAATCACATAATGATGATTCTGAGCGGAACCTTTGTACAAGCCATAATCGTTAGGAGGATTAGATGGAGCTAATTCAGGCATCACATAATCTTTTATATGACAATAAGTTACTTCATTCATATATTGTCCGGCTACCTTTACTGTACCTTGCGAACCAATAATGGTGATACTACTTTCGAGATTGGTATCCCATACCGAAGTTGAATAATTGAGACAACCCATTCCACCATTAATAAAATCAAAAGTAACAACCCCACTATCTTCAAAATCAGTAAGTTCCTTATGATTAAAGTCCGCAAAATTTCCGCGAATATTCTGAATATCGCCAAAAAGCCAATACATAATATCGATAAAGTGCGAAAATTGTGTAAACAAAGTACCGCCATCAAGTGCTGCATCGCCGTGCCAGTTTCCCTTTTTGTAATATCGACTGTCACGATTCCAGTAGCAATCGAGTTTCACCATGAAAATATCTCCAAGCGTTTTATTGTCAGCAAGTTCCTTAAGCCAAACTGAAGGTGGCGAATAACGGTTTTGCATCACACAAAATACGTGACGCGATACTTCGAGCGATTTAAAAAGAATCTTTTCAGCATCAGTTTTAGTGAGAGCTATGGGTTTTTCAATAACCACATGCTTTTTAGCATCCAATGCTTTGAGTGCATATTCGGCATGGAAGCCATTCGGAGTACAGATATTTATCACATCGATATCCAGATTGGATGCTAACAATGCATCGTAAGAAGTAAAATAGGCCTCTTCGATTGCTTCCAGTTTAACTTCTTCTTTCGTTAAAACATCACAAACTGCCACCAGTTTCGAATCAGGATTACGACGAATCATTTCGGCATGACGTTTCCCGATGTGTCCCTGCCCTATTACTGCAAATTTAATCATCTTTTATTTTTATTTTATTCGTTCTACTTCATCTTTATTCAGTCGGTACTCCTGATTTGTTTCGGGGCACAACGCCAGTCCGTTTTTGTCAAAATGCAGGCGATGACCATATTCACTCACCCAACCAATTTGTTTTGCCGGGTTTCCAACTACCAGTGCAAAAGCTTTCACCGGTTTTGTTATAACCGCCCCTGCTCCTATCAACGCATAAGCTCCAATTTCGTTTCCACAAACCACTGTTGCATTGGCTCCAATACTTGCACCTTTGCGAACAAGTGTCTGAGCGTATTCGTTACGGCGATTTACATGGCTACGGGGATTTATTACATTGGTAAAAACCATCGATGGCCCCAAAAAAACATCATCCTCACAAACGACTCCTGTATAAACCGATACGTTGTTTTGAATTTTCACATTACGCCCCAAGCGTACAGCAGGCGAAATTACAACATTTTGTCCGATATTGCAACTTTCACCTATCGTACAACCAGACATTATATGCGAAAAATGCCATATTTTTGTTCCAACACCTATTTCGCAACCTTCGTCAACAACAGCGGTTTCGTGCGCAAAGTAATCTTTCATTCTAATTTTAAAACTTTATGGACTTTATAACTTTACAAACCCTATAACAGCTTCTGTGATATATTTCAACTGTTCTTCAGTCAGTTCGGTATGCATCGGCAACGACATGACACAATCGCTGAGTTTTTCAGCAACCGGGAAATCGCCGGCTTTGTAGCGCACATCCTCATACGCTTTTTGCAAATGTAAAGGCACCGGATAATAAATCATTGCAGGTATACCTTTATCATTCAAATATTTGATCAAAGCTGCCCTGTCGACACCATTTAATTTTAATGTATACTGATGAAAAACATGTGTCGACTGGTTATTTTTTGCCGGTACAATGAGCTTATCCGAAGTCGAGAACACAGCATCGTAATATGCTGCAGCACTCTGACGGGCGGCAATATAATCGTTCAAGAAACGAAGTTTTACCTGCAAAACGGCTGCCTGAATGCTATCCAGACGCGAATTTACTCCAACAACATCGTGGTAGTAACGCACAACCATGCCGTGATTGGCTATTGCCCGCATTTTAGCAGCTAATTCGTCGTTGTTGGTAAAAATTGCTCCTCCATCGCCAAAGCAACCCAGATTTTTCGAAGGAAAAAATGATGTACAACCAATATCGCCCATACAACCCGATTGTACTTTGCGTCCATCGCTGAATGTATAAACCGAACCTATCGACTGACAAGCGTCCTCAACCACAAAAAGATTATGTTCGGCAGCAATTTTCAGGATTTCTTCCATATCGGCATTCTGGCCAAATAAATGCACAGGCACAATTGCTTTTGTTTTAGGCGTTATTGCTTTGCGTAGCGAATCGGGATTTATATTAAATGTATCAAAATCAACATCTACGACTACAGGCGTTAATCCAAGCAATGCAACCACTTCGGCAGTGGCAATAAACGTGAAAGTGGGTGTAATCACCTCGTCACCCGGTTTTAATCCTAAGGCCATCAATGCAATCTGAAGTGCATCAGTACCATTTCCAACAGGAATAACATGTTTAACTCCCAGATATTGCTCGAGCTCAGCCTGAAACTCATTTACCTTGCCGCCCTTGATAAAAGTGGTGGTATCAATTACCTGCTGAATACCTGCATTAACTTCGGTTCTTATTTTTTCGTATTGACCTGTCAGATCAACCATCTGTATTTTATTCATATACAATTATTTGCGTTCTATTATATATTCAATTTCTTCATTTTCGATTCGAAGGTTTGACAAATATCCGGCCTTGCTCTGAATCTTAACTTTTTGTTTTCCGGTGTTATTTTCAATCATCTCGTTGTAGTTTACAACCAACTCAATATCATTCACCGAAACCATTTTAAAATGGCTTAAACCAACATTGAATTTCACCTTCACCTGCGCGGGGAAAGTCCGCACAATTAAACCAGCAGGGCAATTTATGACCTTTACAGGCACCTGAAGTTCCTTTTCGGTAAACATTTCAGCAAAAATACTTAGCTTAACATCGTCGGCCGAAATGCGAACATCGTGTGGTTTTTTCAGTTTCAGTACTAATTGCTGGTTTTGATCCAGTTCTTTCAGTTCAATATATTCAGTTTTTATCTCGTTAAGTTGTTTGAGTACCTTTGGAGTGCCATAAACCGTTACTGTTGACGGTTCAATAATTACATCATCACTCAGAATA
>JAYRXP010000424.1:0-1759 GCA_041917395.1 Paludibacter sp. | reverse complement strand
GAAAAACTGACGTATAAACAACATGGAAAAAACGAACGAAAACAACAAAAACCAGGTGTTGAAATTGATCAGCGATCTTGTTTGCATCGAATCCTGATTGAGGTTCGACGACAGCCCCACAAACCCGATAGCCGACAACACGAAAAGCACGCCCATGTAAATAATCTCGTTCAGCGGACGCTCCAACAATGGCAATCCCAACTGAAACGACTCAGTCATTGATTTCATCCAAAGCAAATCGGGCTGGGCATAAACGCGTATGGCCAGATATAATATCCAGGGCGTCAATGTCCCGATGATTGTTGCTAAAAAATTGCGGAATGATATGCTATGGAAAAGCACCAACCCAATCCAGATTAAGGGAATATACAGCAAAAGCGGCTCAATAATTATGCTGGCAAGCGCAATAAGAAAGCTGCCCAAAAAGGCCTGTTCGGAAGCATTCCGGTTACGATAAACACCGAAGATGGCAAAAAACGACAAGAGAACAAGCAGCAAAGCAACGTGTGAAATTACGATAGTATGCGTCTCGTGCCACGAAGCCATCAACAAAACAAAAAAGAGAACAGGCAAAAAGCTGCGGGTACGAATAATTGTGAATTTATTATTCAACTGTCCGATTAAGAATGCATTAACAGCAGTCAGTACCAGACTAACAATATTCGAAAGCAATAAATTACCGGAAAAATAGCCATTAATCTCCGACACAAAATTACGGTCTGTTGTGCTTACGCGAATCGTGTTGACGATAAACAAATCGGAAAACCAAACCAATGCTACCAGCAGCATTAGCAATACAGCCATCGGAATGGTGGGCACTATGTAGTTTCGAAGTTCAATTTTCACCGTTATAATCTGCTTACCGGAAATTAAAAAAGAACTGCAAAAGTACATAATTCAACACAAACCATCAACTATTGCCGGGCAAAAGTTGGTGCAGCAAAGTTTTTTTCGCCAAAAATGACTATTTTTGTGCGCAATCAACAAAATATACTGACAGCATGATTTTAAACTATATCTGGATTGGATTTATACTTATTGCTTTTGTTATAGCCTGTATTCAGTGCTTCGTAATGGGGCGAACCGATATTTTCATGGAAGTAATGCAGGCTGCATTTGGTTCGGCCAAAACGGGATTCGAAATATCAATCGGCCTTACGGGAATGCTGGCGTTGTGGCTCGGAATTTTGAAAATTGGTGAGCGTGGTGGTGCCATTTCGTTACTGTCAAAAATGGTGGCTCCTTTTTTCTCCAAAATTTTCCCCGAAATCCCGAAAGGACATCCCGCAATGGGAAGTATCTTTATGAATCTTTCTGCCAACATGCTCGGCCTCGACAACGCGGCCACACCACTCGGACTTAAAGCAATGAAGGAGTTACAGGAAATTAATCCGAACAAAGAGCAAGCATCGAATCCCATGATTATGTTTCTGGTTCTGAACACAGCAGGACTAATGCTTGTCCCGGTGAGTATTCTTACATTCAGGCAACAACTGGGAGCTGCCAACCCCGCTGATGTGTTTCTGCCAATACTGATTGCCACTTTCTGTGCTGCACTTACCGGATTAATAACAGTTGCTATTATTCAAAAAATAAATCTCTTTAACCGTACCATACTTCTCACTATCGGGGGAATGGCCACGCTTATCGGTTCTCTTATTTTTCTGTTGAGCCGATTGCCCAAAGAGGAAATCTCAAAATACTCGAACTTTGCTGCCTATTTTATTCTTTTCAGTATCATTGTTTCGTTTATTGCGAT
>JAYRXP010000423.1:0-4923 GCA_041917395.1 Paludibacter sp. | reverse complement strand
TTAACAAAAGTAAATTCGCTACGAAAGAAAATTTACAAATATCTCCCAAAAACAAGAATAGCGAGAATCAAACTCAGTCGCAAAATAAACACATCCTAATGCTTCAGTAAAAAAACTGGGAAATAAAATGCCTTTATGGGATAAAAATTCTTTATTTGGGATTAATGTATTAAAATTAGTCCTGATTTCTACCTGTTACATATTGCTTTATACTGACAATATTCACAGGATTTGACGTTTTCGGTTTGAAAAAAAACCGTATCAGGATTAAAAATATCTTCCAGGCATGAAACTAAATTTTCAGTAAACTCCTCCTCATACGTTGAAAAGTCCTGAATAGGTGATTTTGTTTGTTTATTGATTATTTCAGTTCTGAAAGTATCTTTGTATGTATCACGCAAATAAATAATCCCCGGAATCATTTTTCTTCCGGCTGCATCGTTTTTGTACAACAAAGCATACAAAAAAGTTTGTAGAATATATTTAGGACGCTTATCCCTGCTACGATCAAAAACATCCTCAAACGAGTTAAATTCAAGATTTCCGCTACCGGTTTTATAATCAAGAATTCTTAAAACACCTTCTTTTTCGTCGACGCGATCAATAATACCTGTTATATTTACATTTCCGTATTTCGTGGGCAAAGCAATCGAACAGCTTTTTTCCGACTCCCGGAGAATAAACGGAGCGTATGCCTTATCATACTGCAACACTTTCAAAACATATTTGCGAAGCACATTGGCTATTAGCAAATTGCTGCCTTCAAGCTCTACAGTTTCGCCGTTTCGGATTTTAAAGAAGTCAACAGTAAACGCTTTTCGTATATATTTTTCAATCTGTAACGGGTTTTTAATTATAGTATCCAGTTTTTCAACCGTCATCAGTTGATTTTTATATGGTTCATAAATATATTCCATCACTGAGTGAAAAAGAGTTCCGAACACATTATCCTCTATGGTTTCGGTTACTTCATCCACCTGATCAATCTTTTCCACCCGAGTCAGGTAAAACTGCAGGGGACAATTTATATACGAATTGATCGAACTGGCTGATAAATAACTTTTATTATCGTCATCACGAAGAAAGGAATTTAGTTTTTGCAGAATCTCCGGCGTTTTGCGCACCACTACAGGTATGGTTTCGCCAAACGAAATGTCGTAATTTACGTTCTGAGCCTCAATATTTAATCCATAATGGTAGTTTAACTGATTGATATACCGACTCACCTCTCCACTTTGAGTACCTTCGGTGCGCGAATCGTAAACAAAAAAGATATTCCGTGCCCTGTGAATCAAACGGTAAAAGTTGTAAGAGGTTATAGCATCGTGATATTCATAAGTTGGCAACCCAAATCCCTTGCGTAAGCTGTATGGAATGAAACTATTCTGAGTTGATTTTTTTGGAAAAACGCCTTCGTTGAAAGAAGTGATAATCAAATTCTCAAAATCGAGACCGCGCGATTCCAACACCCCCATCACCTGTAATCCATCGAGCGGCTCACCCACAAAAGGAATAGAAACGCCCGCAATTAATTGTTGAATAATACGGCTCAATGTATCAATAGTCATACCCACACCTTCCCCTTTTGCCGACACAATGGTGCTAACTCTGTTGATAACCAGATAAAATTGTTGAAGAAAGTCGCGTTCGAGCCTGTAATTTATAGTTTCGGTAGCTGCTGCTTTCCAACCTAAACTCAGTTTTTTCAGGATATCAAGCAAATAATCCAAAAAGTCGATTGTTGAATTTACAGGCTGAAAAATTGTTTTCAACAAAGTATTTCTGTGTAATTCTGAACGTTCGATATAAATTTTATTCAGCGAGGTAATTTGCTGCGAAATATGTTCAACCTCTGCAGGGATCAATTGCGACACATATTGATGATGGAGTATATCCAACACATTTTTATGATAAAACCATGTCTTCGAACCTGAGTTTCGAATTCTGCGGTGCAACTCAAATATTTGGGAGATTAGCCCGGCAACAGGTGTCGAGCTCAACGGATAACCCATTGTAATATTGATTTTATCAATGCTTTCCGGGAAAGCGTACAGCAGAGGAAGCAGCAGGTTTTCGTCGGGCAAAACCACAGCCGTGTTGATATATGAATTTTGTTCCTTTTTTGCAGCTGTCAACGCTTCGAGGGTGGAAAAAACATACTTGGTCATACCTACGGCCGAAGGAATGCCGACCAACCTGAAGTTTTTTGCAGCAAGCGATTCAGGCTCGGTAGCTATAAAATATTTTGATGGAAAAACAGCCGTATTTTCAGCATAAAACATTGAAGCAGGATTATCAGCATCACGGAGTTGCTCCGATTCGTAGTCCCAATAAAAATCAGCCTGCCCGCGCCTTTGAAGCTCCATCATCAACTGCCTTTCAGAAGGATTAAGGGCGTTAAAGCCAATAAATACAAATTGTTTCGATTCCCAAGCCGGAATGAGTATTTTATTTTTAAGTTTTTCAGCTACTTCCCGGCAAATCATTCCTTCCGTACCCAGGTTCTTATTTCGGAGCTGATTTTCAAACTCACTGTAAACTTCGTACAAAACTTTCCAGGTGGCAATAAATTGTTCCTTGGTTTTTTCTTCCGAAACCGGAATAAAATTTTTCCAGAACTGACGAATAGCAGCTATCTGCCTATCGGACAAAACATTAAAAAGTCTCTCAATTTCATTTAATTCCGTCACATTGCTGAATAACTGACGGGCATCCACCATATATTTATCAACTTCGTCGAAATCAGTAAGCAACATCTCACCCCAAAAAATAAAAGGATCAAAACTTTCATCGCTTTTACTTATGTTGCAGTAAATGTTATAGATAAGAAAAAGATTACTGAGTTTATCAGATAACTGGAGCGACGATGCCGCAGCAAAACACTCATTAATAGTAAGTATCTCAGGAGCAAATAAAGGTTTGTCGGCCAGTTCCGACAAATATTTCCGAAAAAAAAGACCGGCTCTTCTGTTCGGAAAAACAAAGGTAAAGTTGCTTAACGATGCGTTTTCCTCTTTGAAAAAAGCCTCAGCAACACGAAATAAAAATGAATTCATCCTTTCAGTTGGTATTAAAGTAGGAAGTATATTTTTTAGAAGTGCTAAAATACTATTTTTTAATGACAACACACATCATATTTACGAAATTATTGCCATACAACAGTTAGCACTCTGATACAGTGGCTCATACAAACACGACAAAACTTTAACACTTTAAGTTTGCATAATTTAACAAAATAAATTTGCACTGAGCCACTAATTATGTGCATATTTGCAGTGTAAACAAACAGATAAATTTTTCATAGTTAAGGTTTAGGTTAAAATGTGGCAATGGGACGCTGTGAAGCGTCCCATTGTTTTTTTTATAAAACGCTATGGTTTAAACAAAAAGCTTTTACTATATTTGCATTTTATTGCTCACAGTCAGGTTAAACCAGACATGATTCACAGGTTATTAATCTCATAATTCTTATTCGGCATGGAAGACATTGGCAATTATATATATCTGATCATAGTGATAGGTGCTGCCATCAGCAGTATTTTCAAAAATAAAAACAAGAAAAAAGCAACAGTTCCAATCCCGGAGATTGAAGATGAAGAAGAACAGGAAGAGTTTCCACGCGAAATTTACATTCCCAAACCTGTGATGCAAACCATAACGCAACCCGAAAAAACTGCTGATAAAACTCCTGAAAATACAATTATCAGTTTCGACAACACAACAGATATCTCGAAACTGAAAGCAAAAAAAGAAGTTGTAAAAACGGTAACTCCAAAGACTAAAACAGTACAGGAAACAAGCGTAGAACAAGCAACATCTTATAGCATAAACAATGTAAATGAAGCACGTGCAGCCTTTATAGCTTCGGAGATTTTCAACAGAAAATACTGAAAAACAAACAAATAACTGCTAAAATCAATAATTTGGTCAAAATAATTTGTTTTTAAGAAAATTGCTTGTATATTTGCATAGATTATTTCAAAGATAACAGGAGTTCCGGCAAGCCAAGTCGGAATTCTTTTTTGTTTACACATATTTATTTAATTCATTTAAAACTAAAATTATGGCAGTTACGTATATGACCGCTGAAGGTTATAAAAAATTAGTGGCGGAGCTCAACGAACTCGAAGGCGTACAACGTCCCGCTATTTCGAAGCAAATTGCTGAAGCCCGCGACAAGGGTGATTTATCTGAGAATGCTGAATACGATGCAGCAAAAGAAGCACAGGGAATGCTCGAAATGAAAATTTCGATACTGAAAGATACGATCGCATCAGCCCGAATGATTGATGAAACCAAAATCAACACAAACGAAGTTCAGATTCTGACAAGGGTAAAAATTAAAAACACCAAATCAGGACAGTTAATGTCATATATGCTCGTATCCGAAAGTGAAGCCAATCTGAAAGAAGGCAAGCTGTCGGTTACTACTCCCATCGCAAAAGGATTGTTGGGTAAGAAAATAGGAGAAAAAGCAACCGTGACAGTTCCGTCGGGCGTCATGGAGTTCGAAGTAGTTGAAATCAGCCTGTAATTGTAAAAAATACAGAAACAACAAAACTAATAATCCAGGAAATATGACAATTTTCAGCAGAATTATCGCAGGCGAAATACTATGTTATAAAATTGCCGAAGACGAAAACTTCTTTGCATTTTTAGATATACGTCCTGTAACTAAAGGCCACACACTTGTTGTGCCAAAAATTGCAGAAGATTATATTTTTAATCTGGACGATAACACAATAGCCAACATGATGATTTTTGCTAAAAAAGTGGCAAAAGCGATCGAAAAAAACGTTAGCTGTGTTCGTATCGGAGTTACAGTTATTGGCTTGGAAGTACCACATGCTCACATACATCTCATTCCAATCAATCGCGAATCGGATATGAATTTTCACAACCCGAAATTGCAACTTACGCAGG
>JAYRXP010000422.1:0-1748 GCA_041917395.1 Paludibacter sp. | reverse complement strand
TATCAACCCTGCGATGTGGCCATTCTGGTAAAGAAAAATTCGGAAGCGAGTGACGTCATTCATACACTCCTGAGCTATAAAGCGTCGGACAAGGCACGCGAAGGTTTTAGCTACAACGTAATGGGCAGCGAAGGACTTCTGATTGCATCGGCTTCAGCTGTGCGGTTTATCGTTTCGATGCTACGCATTATGCTGAATCCTACCGACAGCATAAGCCGGACTGTGCTCAACTACGAATTTGCCCGGGCAACACCGGGACTTTCGGCTGACGAAGCTCTGCCGGGTTCGTTATCGGATGCCGACACGAACGGAAAATATTCGCATCTGTTCAGCAATGAGCAAAATGCCGAGCTGAAGAATGTAAAAAATGCTTCGGTCTACGATTTGGTCGAGAAAATTATTTCGCTCTTTAATCTTGGCAGTTGGTACAACGAAACTGCTTTTGTTCAGGGATTTCAGGATGCGGTTTTTAAATTTACTTCCGGCAAAAACACGGATATTTACAGCTTTATAAAATGGTGGGATGCTATAGGCTGCAAGCAAAGTATTTCCACTCCCGAAAACACAGACGCATTTCGGGTAATGACCATACATAAATCAAAAGGTCTGGATTTTAAAGTGGTAATTATTCCGTTTTGCGATTGGGATTTGACGCAAAAAGGCGGCTTTCTGAAAAATATTCTGTGGACAGAACCACGTCACGAACCTTTCAACGAATTGCCACTACTGCCTGTGGAATACAGTTCGAAACTGGCACAATCGATTTTTGCTCCTCAGTATTTCGACGAGTTGATGCATCAGTTTATTGATAACCTGAATGTGGCTTATGTAGCTTTTACGCGTGCTAAACACGAGTTGATATGCCATTTACCAGCTCCCAAAAAGGAACCCGAAGGTGTCGAAAAAATTGCTTCGCTATCGTTGTTGATGTACACTATTTTCTCGAACAACACCGCCGGAGTTTCAACGCTTTCAGCTCATTTCGACAACGAAAACAAACTCTTCGCTTTGGGAGAAGCAACCCGGAAAAGGGAAGAAAAAAATACCGCAACAGCCCCTGCGGAACAGATCGGAAATTACCACTCGTCGCTGCCGGGCAATAGGCTGAAACTGCGAAATATCAGTACCGACGTATGGCTCGAAGAGCAGGAAATAACAGGTAGCAGCCTGAATCTGGGAACAATAATGCATGAGATTTTGCAAAACATCCGCACAAAAACCGATGCTGAAGCTGCCATCGAAAACTGTATTCGTGAAGGAAGAATTAATACTTCCGAAGCCGAAAAAGTGCGCGAAATGCTTGCAAAATTCTGGCAACAACCCGAAACTGACAGTTGGTTTTCGGAAACTAACAAGGTGCTGAACGAAGCTGTGATTATAACACCCGGCGCTAAACTTTACCGCCCCGACCGCGTTGTAATAAACGGAAATAACGCCACTGTAATCGATTATAAATTTGGCGAAACCGAAAAAGAAAGTTACGTAAAACAGGTTAAAAACTATATGCAGCTCATTGCCGAAATGGGTTACGATGTAAGTGGCTATTTGAGTTATGTTACGCTGGAAAAAACGGTGCAGGTTGATTAAATTATGTCGAAAGACATAAACAACTGTGTTCTTTGAAGAAATTCTTTTTAAACCACATAAGTCACTTGAGTAATAAATTAGTTAGAGTATAAAACCTCACGGTTTTTTAAGCCCATATAAGAGTGCATTTTTGAAAATCTACTTATGTGACTTATGTGGTT
>JAYRXP010000421.1:0-1873 GCA_041917395.1 Paludibacter sp. | reverse complement strand
CGAAGCACTAATTGATGATAATACCAAAGCACTTTACCTCGAAACAATTGGTAATCCCGATTTGAATATCCCTGATTTTGAAGCTATTGCAACTGTTGCCGACAAACATGGTATTCCGCTAATTGTGGATAATACTTTTGGTGCAGGCGGTGCTATTTTCCGTCCGATAGAACACGGTGCAAGCATTGTGGTGGAATCGGCTACCAAATGGATTGGTGGTCACGGAACATCGCTGGGCGGTGTAATTGTTGATAGCGGAAAATTCAACTGGGGCAATGGAAAATTCCCTGCATTTACCGAACCATCAGACAGTTATCATGGATTGGTATTTTGGGATGTATTTGGTTTCAATGGACCTTTCGGAAATATCGCTTTCAATATACGTGCACGTGTCGAAGGACTTCGTGACTGGGGAAATGCCATCAGTCCGTTCAATTCGTTCCTGTTGCTGCAGGGCTTGGAAACGCTTTCGTTGCGTGTGGAGCGTCACACACAAAATGCGCTGGAACTGGCTACCTGGTTGGAAAATCATCCGGCAGTGGAATATGTAAACTATCCGGGATTGAAAAGCAGTCCATACCACGCTTTGGCCAATAAATATCTGAAACGCGGATTTGGTGGAGTGCTCTCGTTCAAACTGAAAGGCGATGCCGAAAAAGCTGACAAGTTGATTGATAGTTTGAAGTTAATCAGCCATTTAGCGAATGTTGGTGATGCAAAATCATTAATTATTCACCCGGCTGCCACCACACACGAACAACTTTCGCCTGAAGATAAAATTTCGGCAGGTGTATTCCCCGGGTTATTGCGTATATCAGTTGGTATTGAGCACATTGCCGATATAAAAGCCGATTTGGAACAAGCTTTCGAAGCAATAAAATAAGAATCAGTACGAAATTAGCAAAACAAAAAAACGCAAAGCATGATTTAATTCATTGCTTTGCGTTTTTTTATGAGTGAGGATTATAAAAACTGCTTTTCCCTTCAAATTCGGCAATGGCTTTTCTCCATTCGTCGGAAATGGTACGTGTGGTTTTGGTTTTTGCATCGAAGCCAACCATCACCGTGTGACACACACATTTTACCTCGTTCGTTTCGGTATCAATCAGTTGTTGTAACAGTTTAAAACTTTTATCGCCTATCTCAACCACAGCTGTTTGTACGGCTACACTTTCCTCAGGATAAATGGGCAACAGAAAGCTAACCTGAATATTAGCGATTACCACTCCAACCTCTCTGCTCGTGGTTAAACCCGGTAAAACTTCGTTGAAATAAGCAGTTTTTCCCAAATCATAAAAAGAAAAGTAAACCGAATTATTCACATGCCCCAGCACATCAAAATCATTAAAGCGGAGTTGAATAGGTATAGTATGATTGAATTTTGTTTTTTCCATATCAGGAGTAAATTTTATTTTGTGCAAAAGTACACATTTTAGAAACTAACTTCAAAAACACATTGTCAATTTAAGTAATTTGAATAAATTTGCAGTCTTATTTTGATTAACATTTTAACGTACTACACGATAGATGAAAGACTTATCACCCTACTACGAACTGGCACGCGAATTTGCATTATCGACCAACCGGAGCATTTTTCTGACAGGAAAAGCCGGAACCGGCAAAACCACCTTTTTGCGAAATCTGAAGAACGAAACGAAAAAACAAATGGCCATTGTGGCACCCACGGGTGTGGCAGCTATCAATGCAGGTGGAACTACCATACATTCGTTTTTTCAAATACCTTTTACGCCATTTATTCCAACTGTTCAGGGACGAAAGGAGTTGATGGAAAAAATTAAAATGGCCGGACATCGACGCAAAGTAATTCAGGAACTTGAATTGCTCGTAATTGATGAAATAAGTATGGTGCGGG
>JAYRXP010000420.1:0-1938 GCA_041917395.1 Paludibacter sp. | reverse complement strand
TTTAATTAAAATAAAAAATGGAATTTATTCATTCAATCAACGAAATTAACTGGTTAGCAGTAATTGTGGTTACAGTTTTATCATTCATGCTTGGTGCATTTTGGCATTCGGTTTTGTTCAAAAAAGCATGGACAGAAGACTCTGGCACTATTTACAACTCGTCGAACCATGGTAACCCGCTGGTGATTTTTGGTTTGTCGGGTTTGCTTCATTTTTTTGCTGTTGTGGTTCTGGCTATGTTAATTGGTCCGTCAGCAAGTGCAATTGATGGTTTGCTTGCTGGTTTAATAATTAGCTTAGCCTGGATTTCGACAAGTATTGCGGTGACTTATATTTTTGTGGGAAGAAGTCTGCGCCTGTTTTTGATTGATGCCGGATTTTATGTGACATTTTATGGCATCGCCGGAGCTATTCTGGGCTATTGGCACTGATAATGTTTTTTTAACAAAAAAAGGAAGCACTTTGAATAGCGCTTCCTTTTGACAAGTGGGGTGGAAAACGGGGCTCGAACCCGCGACCTTCGGAACCACAATCCGACGCTCTAACCAACTGAGCTATAACCACCATGTTTCGCGGTTGCAAAGATAATACAGCTTAAGGTTCTGTGCAATAGTTTTATGTAAAAAACATATACTTTTTATAAATTGCTGTATATCTGATATTAAAACATATTTTTGAATGAAATTTTACATAGCTAACGAGCAATTAGACGCTCAGATTCGTGAAATAAAGCAAAAAATACGACTTTCGATGAATGGTGTAACTGCCGATTCGATGAAAGAAAAGGGTGTTTTTTACAAACAAAATTTTGGAGTCGAACTTCCCGTTTTGCGTCAAATTGCGCAGTTGTACGAACCGTCGGCCGATTTAGCTGAGCGTCTTTGGCTGATAGGTGGGCGTGAAACGATGATTTTATCGGTTTTTCTGGAACCTGTTGACAAACTGACTGTTCAGAAAGCGGTTGAAAGGGTAAAGTCATCGCAGCAAAAAGAAATCATCGATGTGTTGTGTTTGTATTTGTTTCGTAAAACGACATTCGCAACCGACCTCGCGATTAAGCTTGTTTCATCCGAAAATACCGACTGCCGGATTGCCGGATTTATGCTTGCTTCACGTATTTATACTCAACTTTCCGCTGACGAGGTAAAATTTCTGATAAAGAAATCGGAAGAACTTTCTGCATCCGATAATTTCCGGCTCTATAAATCTATCGGTATTTGTTTGGGGCGTTTGTGCCGGTTGAATATTGAAACTCTGAACGTAATCGAAGGCATTGTTGAAAACTTTTGTACCAGTGGAACTCCCCCGCAGTGCGCCATAGCTGACGAAGTGAAACAGGAAATTGATTTTTTAAAGAATTTATAAGGAAAATAGCCCGAAAATTTGTATTTTTGCAAGCCGTTGGTCTTAAAAAAGTTTGTTAGTGAAAGAAGATTTTACTTTTGAAGCCGTAATGGATATTTTTACAGCATTTCTCGAAAAGAAGAAAATGCGAAAAACTCCGGAAAGATATGCCATCCTGGAAAAAATCTACCAAAGCGAAGTGCATTTCGATGCCGAAACGCTTTGTAATGATATGCAGGAAGAATATCGCGTAAGTCTTGCCACCGTATACAACACGATTGATTTATTGCTCGACTGTAGCCTAATTGTTAAGCACCCGTTCGCCGGACAAACGGCAAAGTTCGAAAAAACATTCGGAAAACAAATTCATCATCATTTGGTTTGTTCGAAGTGTGGCTCTGTTAAAGAGTTTACGGATAAGAAAATAAGGACAATACTCAAAGCTAAAACTTTCGCCACTTTCGAAACAACGCATTATTCACTTTATCTTTATGGCATCTGCAATAAGTGTAAGCCGTTGAAAAAAACTTCCGGAGCAACAGGCTCTGTTTGAATGAATAAAAAATAAGGAAAAAATATAAAAATGAAAGCAGA
>JAYRXP010000419.1:0-3051 GCA_041917395.1 Paludibacter sp. | reverse complement strand
GTCACTTGTTATCAATGTGTTTTATCGAGCCACTTCCTGCATTAAAGTTTATTCGAAGGCTATCGTTAATACTCAGATTTGAGGTTGATTTCAATATAATTTGCTTTCCGGCAACTTCGTTTTTCACCAAACACATGGAGTCTTGTGCATTAAAAATGCAATTACTAATATTGATTTTTGTAGGGAAATAATTTTCCATAGCTTTATTACCATGAAAATGTATTCCTCCTTTTCCAAAACTTGAGTTTACGATATTAATCACATCGACCGGTGTATTTACCGATATGAAATCTCTGTTGTCGGAGTGTAGAATACGAATATTGTCGAACAAGAGCTGCTCTTGTTTTACGGCTATGGCTCCCGGATAGAATGACCGGCTAAAACGGTCGTTGTCGAAATGAATTGAAAAAGCAATACGCGGTTTTTCAAGAAAAATATCACGAAAAACTACGTTTCGAACACCCGCATTATATACCAAATCGTTTTGCACAACGCCCCATTTAATTCCATCCAATACTTTGCTTCCGCTTTCGTGGGTAGGACGTGTAAGCGATTTATAGAGTGTTCCATCCGGTTTTGCCTGTACCCGATAAACTTTTCCATTGGAAACAACAGCATCTGATTGTTGTACTTCCATTCCTTCTTTCCAGTCAGTCCAGGCACCACCCAATATCCGGCAGAAGAAACCTGTGGTGTTTTCTGCATTCAAATCATAACAGTTCGACACGACACCATTCTCAATCCAGCCCATTTCAGGGTTTCCTGTGGCGTAATCATGTGCATTCAGAGCTATGGCATCGTCGTAGGTCTGAAAAACACCATTACTGATTGTGAACCGCTTTCCACGTCCTAAATGTACACCGTCTTTCTCGCCTTTAATGATTACATCGTTTACGGTAATATCTTCGAAAGTACAAATCTGAATTCCATATTGCCATTTGCCTAAATCAAGACAACGGAAACGGTCTATTCGCAAGTCTTTTACATAGAAAAAAGCCAATTGCCCGTGAAGTCCGTACGCCTCTTTAAATTTACGGACATCTACACCATTTACAATTATATTCAAACCTTCAACCACGATATTTTCATCGTAGGTTTTAGTTAGTGCACCTTTATTGATAATCACATGAGAAAAGTCGCCTGTCTCATTTACTTTTTTAATAAAAACATTATTTCCAAATTTCAAAGTGGTATTACTACCAATATAGACCGTATTTGCAAGATTATATGTTCCTGGTTGGCTTACAATTACAGTCCCGGTTTTATCAATAGCTCGTTGAAGCGCAATGGCATTCTCAATTCCACTGGTATTAGGTTTAAATCCAAAATCGGCAGCATTTATAAAACCTGTCATTTCTGCAACTACAACTCTACTTTTCGAATTGTTTTTTGCGGGTAATAATTGAAATGAAAATAACAAAAATGTCAGGAAACAGAATTTTATTCTCATAACGCATGTTGAATTTTATACACCCAAGCGTATTGGCATGGTGTGTTTGCAGGATTTAATGCCGGTGGTATTATTGTTAACGAATTTCCTGTTGTTTTATATCGTAGTGCTTCTTTATATCCCAGCATACTTACACTTTTTGCAGATTTAACACCTTTAATCGTTATTGGTTTATCGTTCCAACTGGTAATAATCAAATATAAATCATTGCCTTTGCGAGTGAAATATTGCGTTTTGTCCGATTTTACAACAGGTGCATTGTCCCACTTGGTAGTGCTGTAAATAGCTTCGCCATTCACTTTCAGCCATGCTCCCATATCAGCTAATCGTTGTTGCATAATTACCGGAATTCGACCATCGGCAGTTGGACCAACATTCAGCAATAAATTCCCTCCACGCGAAACTTTATCAATAAGAATATGAATCAACGAAGCCGATGTTTCGTAATTTTCCAGATTTTCATTGCGGTTATAACCGAACGATCCTCCAATACCACGACATTCTTCCCAGGGGTGTTCCATAGCTTTACCGGCCACATTTTCGTCGTGCATTAAATCGTATTCGGTTGTGTAAATACCTCCGTGTTTGCTTCGTGTTTCGGTACCCCAGCGGTCGTTTACAACCACAGTGTTTTTTACAGGCGATTCATTGTAGAGCCATGTAAGAAATTCGGTACTTTTCCATGTCGCGCTCGGTTGTTCCCACTCACCATCTGTCCAAACTACATCCGGCTCATAACGAGTAACCAAATCTTTGAGTTGCGGCATCATGTGATCGTCCACATATTTTTCGATATTGGCCGGATAAAGCGGATTAAACCACTCGTAAAGCGAATAATAAAAACCCATGTGTAAGCCTTTGTTTTTAACCGCCTTAGTAAGCTCGCCACACAAATCGCGATGCGGACCAACATCCACACTGTTCCAGTTTGGGCTTTGGGCACTTGGCCAAAGCGTAAATCCTTCGTGATGTTTCGACGTAAGTACAACATAACGGGCACCCGAATTTTTTATAATATCGGCCCATAACTCAGGTTTAAACAGTTCGGTTTTGAAACCACTTACAAAATCCTGATAATAAAAATTCGCACCATATTGCTTGTTATGAAAATCGACAAAGGATGGAATCAATTTTTCTTGTTTACTGATTCTTGCCCAATACCATTCGGCATATTTATCATAAATTCCGCCATCGGTAGGCGCCCAGGCCGGAACAGAAAATAAACCCCAGTGAATAAAGATGCCAAACTTAGCATCGGTGAACCATGCCGGAATTGGTCTGCTATCAAGTGACTCCCAGTTTGATTGATATTTTACCTGTGCATTCACCGAAAAAACGCCTGATGTTATTAGGCCCAAAACGATAATGAATTGTCTGAATGTTGTCATATTTTACCAGATTATTGAATTATTATTTTAAAATTTCTTGCACCTGAACCAGAATGAGTTGGTACCGCCAGATAGATTCCTCTCTCAAAACCTGCAGATTTCATTTTGTCAGAAGAGGTAATTGCCACCGGAATTTGTTTAATATAGAGTCCATCAAGGGTATAAATTCGATAAAAAGGCGACAATATTTTGGTATCAAAAGAAATTGTCTCT
>JAYRXP010000418.1:0-4651 GCA_041917395.1 Paludibacter sp. | reverse complement strand
GAAAATAGAGCTCGACGTCATTATTTGGTAATTTTTTTACAACTAACCCACCTGCTCCATTTCCATTTGCATTGTTCCCAAGGGATGGAGTAGAAGCAATAATTGTTGCATTTGACAGATTGTTATTATTAACTCTTACCACTTCAATTTTATGATTACCAGCTTTTGATGTCGTAGTTGCTGTTGTCTTGTAACGAACATAGCAAATGATAGCCTCACCGAGATCATTGTCGGCTATGTATCTGACTGTGTTTGCATTTGCATCAATAACGCTGGAAAGGGATTCAACTCCAATCTGAGCTCCGGTGTTACTGTATTGTTTAATTTGTGCTCCATTAATTTTGTAATAATAACCTCCGTCTGGACGTAAACCTACAGACGCTAACACGCCTAAATTTGTAACATCTCCTAAATCTTTGGGGTCCTGATTGAAAATATAGACTCCTGAACTGGCAGGTTCCTCTTTCATATCCCAATACTTTACTTTTGTTGTTCCACTTACATTCATTACGGCATATACCTTTGCTGTTCCTGTTGTGTAGTTTCCGGTTACAGTAAATTTATCACCATATCGACCAGTTGCAAAAGTCCAAGATATTGCAACAGTTGGTGCATCTACTTCATTTTCCCATTTGTATACTTTTAATGTTCCGGGCATCGCCATGTTACAAACTAAAAGTTTTCCATCTTCCGTCATACCTGCATCGCTAATTATATGCGTACCTCCGGTTACACCTGTCATATTTAAAGATGTAATAGAATCTCCTGTAGCAGCATTTAATACATGTACTTTTGTGCCGCTTGTGTGACGAGTCGCCAAAAATACACGTTCATTACTTCCCATTTTTCCGTATGCCATTCCACGGGTAACATCTCCGCTTGAATTCCAAACAAAATTTGTTCCCAATGAATCACTTCTCTCCCAATTCTTGGTAATAGTAATTTGTGCCATTGCACCTGCCGTGATTAAAATAGCGGTGACTAATAACGTAATTTTTTTCATGATTTTAAATTTTAACTGATTAATAAATAATAACTTAATTTCTGATTTGATAATTTCTTAATTTCTAACTTTTCTACAAAGCCACATTGCTTTTAAGTATATTCAATATGGATTTATTTTTGGTCAATATAGGTTGTGCATCGCATTTTTCAAGCACTTTCCAGCATTGATACATACCACGCGGAATATGGAAACAACCTTTCCACTTTCCGCCTTTGAGATTTAAAAGGACCTCTCCTTGTCGGTTCAGGTAACCAAACCATTCGGGATATTCTGTGTCTTTAAAATGTGTCCATGTGTAGTTGTGAATTCGTTCAAACCACTCCAGACATTCCTGCGAACCGGTTAACTGATAACCTTTAATAAGCGTAATGAGCGATTCTACATGCACCCACCAGAGTTTTTGATCCCATTCCAATTGCTGTGGCGGACAGCCCTTACGATCCATAAAATAAAAAATGCCGCCGTATTTTTCATCCCAACCGTATTTGATCATTTTCAGTGCAATGTCGGTTGCTTGTTGAATTAATTCAGGGCGTTTCAAACGCTCGCCTAAATCCATAATGAACCACATGGCTTCAATAGCGTGTCCGGGGTTTAGCAATCGTCCATCGAAAGTATCCGAAAGTTCGCCATCGAGTGTCACATTTTCGACCACCAGACCGAGTTCAGGGCGATAAAACACATCCATTACCTCATGAATGCAGGTTTCCATGGTTTGCAACAAAAAATCCTCGTCGAGCAAATGTTCAATTTCCAATGCCAGATTACAGAGAATCATAGGCAAAGCAAAGTTTTTCAGATTACGTGTTCCCTGATAGGTTTTATTCCATTTTCCTTTCGGGTTATCCACTTTCGAAAGAATTTTATCGAAGGTAGTTTTAGCAATTTGTTCGTATTCTTTGTTGCCGGTAGCCAATGCCAGCTGTCCGAATGCCATAGTAGCAAAAGTGTACGAAAAAATATTATAAGGCTCTACAAGCGGTTGTCCCTCGCGTGTGAGCGAAAAATACCAATTATAGTCACCATCGCGACCGTATTTTTTCAGAAATTCACCACCTTGTACTGCACAGTCGAGCCATTCGGGTCGTTTTTCTACTTTATTGTAAAGCATGGCAAACATCCATACCTCACGTCCCTGCAACCACACAAACTTATCGGTGTCGAACACGTTTCCTTCCCTGTCCAGACAGGTAAGATAGCCTCCAAATTCCGCATCCTGCGATTTTTCGAGCCAGAAAGGCAAAATATTATTGAATAATTCGCCTTTATATTGTTCTGCTAATTTTTTGAAATCCATAATATTAAATGATAAAACTTATCCGTCAACTGACGGATGAATTAATGGTAAATTATTTCCCAATATATTCCTTATACCTGTTATATAAATGTCCGGCCGATAGATACATCGATTGTGGACTCATAAAATGTGAAAATTCGAATGTAATAGCATTTTCGATGCCTGCTTCGGCTGCCAGTTCCAGTTTGATTTTCAGTTTTTCCCACTTTATAGGTAAAAACCGGATAGGCATATCACGGTCGAAAGTTTCGGAGTTTGTCCAGCATTGCAAACCGTGTTTATCACACAAACGCTTATTAATTCTGAGAAAATCAACCAGTTCGTCGTAATCCACATGTCCATCCTGAAATGCAACAATATCAACAGCGCCCCGGATTCCTTCGAAAATCTGATTCCATTCGCGTTCGTGCGCTTCGGTTGTAATTGGGCCATCAACTTGTTTGTCGGCAACCAGTTCGCTGTGGTTTTTCTTACCATCAATATAAGGTGAAATCAACACCGAAAGTCCGCCCGAAACCGCCTTGCAATGTTTACCCAACGTGGCAAACATTTCCACAATCTTTCCGTTGTTGCGGCTGCATTCCTGCGACAAATACCAGCCCGAAAATGATTTGTAATGACCATATTTTGCCCACACTTCGTCGATTACAGCTTTATTTACAGCTACTTCGCGCTCATAATTGCCATTTGTCCAGAAATTGGCATCCACCCAGTAGCGACCCGAATCGTACAGGCCGATATAGAACTGCATATCGTATTTATCACTCAGGCGCAAAAACATATCCACCAAATCTACCGGAGGCATGAAACATTTTTCATCCCGGGTCAGCGTTTGGGAAGGATAAGTAATAAATCGCTTGTAGCCGCAACGAATCATTACAACCGTTTCTATACCAGCTGCTTTCATTAATGCAAAATCAGCGTCCCATTCTCTTTCGCTCCAGTTTTGGTGCGGAATATCGTGACTTATTTCATCTAAAAATGTAGCTTTTATTTTCATTGGGGTATTCTTAAGTTTTAAACTTTTCATTCACTAAAACAACACATAAATAAATTTGTTTTTAATAACTCGGCAAAAATAAATAAAATATTTTATTAATTAAACCGCTAATACTCCAATATTTTAATTTTATGTTGTAAAACATGTTTTAAAACCACAAATATTTATTTTTAATCAGGTAGATGTAATTTATATCTCCGAATAGCATGTTTATAATTTAAAATTATTATTTTTGTCGTTGATTTACCAAAAAAATTTATAAATATTCATTTAAACATCTATAATCCAAATTATGAAGCACACATTGATCGAAGAAATTGAACTGGGGTCTAAAATAGCTCAGTTGAAATTAAATATTCTGAAGTATTATATTAATAATGGTGATAATACACTTTCGGAACTTGGCAAAGAAATGGATTTAAGCGTACCTACCGTAACCAAATTGGTGGGCGAGTTGATTGACGAAGGTTATGTTATCGATTTTGGAAAGGTAGAAACGGCAGGTGGACGACGTCCGAATATTTACGGACTTAACCCTGATTCGGGATGCTTTCTGGGAGTTGATATAAAACGTTTCAGAGTAAATCTGGCATTGATTAACTTTAAAGGCGAATTGATTGATTCGCAGCTGAGTGTTCCATTCAATTACGAAAATACGGCCGAAAGTTTCGATAATCTGTGCAAAATTATCAACGATTACATAACACGACTCTCCATTCCGAAATCCAAAATATTAAGTGCCGGCATCAATATCTCCGGACGAATAAATCCTGAGACAGGCCACAGTTATAGTATGTATTACTTTAATGAACAGCCACTTACCGAATTTTTTCATGAGCGAATCGGCATTCATTGTACTATCGACAACGATTCGCGTGCTATGGCTTATGGCGAATACATGAATGGTGTGGTGGGTGACGAAAAAAACGTCTTGTTCGTTAATTGCAGCTGGGGATTGGGACTCGGCATTATCACAAATGGACAACTTTATTATGGTAAGTCAGGTTTTTCAGGCGAATTCGGGCATCTGAGTGTTTTCGATAACGATATTATTTGTCATTGCGGAAAAAAAGGTTGTCTCGAAACGCAGGCATCCGGCTCCTACATTCATCGTCGGTTTATCGAAAAAATGGACGAAGGTTATTCTTCAATTCTGGATAAAAAGAAGAAAAAAGGAGAAGCTATTACGCAGGAAGATATTTTGGATGCTGCCATGCAGGAAGATATGCTTGCTATTGAACTTATAGAGGAAGTGGGTATCACACTCGGAAAACAAATTGCCGGCCTCATTAATCTGTTCAATCCCGAATTGGTTATTATCGGGGGTGTAGTTGCACTCACAGGCGAT
>JAYRXP010000417.1:0-4983 GCA_041917395.1 Paludibacter sp. | reverse complement strand
ATGGAAAGTTATTTCAAGTGCACGGACTCATTGAGTAAGCTTTGCAATTCCGCTTACCCGCAACAATTGACAGCAAAGGAAGTCCACAAAATGCACAAGATTTTATCAAGTGCAGAATTCATTCATTGGCCAATAATTTCAGTAGCCTATTACGGAATGAAAAAAGGAATTTTAAAAGCCCATCCCAATACTTGGTACAAATACGCCAGACTAATGAAACTGAAAAGAAAGAAATTCAGAAAACCTAAAAAGGACTATGATGAAGGGCTTCGCGCAGATGCACCTAACGAGAAATGGCATGCAGACATTACCGAATTCAAGACCGCAGACGGTAAGACTTCCTACATCTATCTGGTCATGGACAATTTTGCACGTTACATTACCTCATGGCGAGTGTCAGACAAGGTTTGTGCTAAGGTGAGAATTGAGACCTTTGAAGAAACCATCATTAACGCAGGTATTGAACCAAACCAAAAAGAAATAACCGAATTGATTGTTGACGGTGGAACAGAGAACAACAACAAAAAAGTAGAGACTTTATTGGAGAAATACCCCGTTGACAAATTGGTAGCCATGAAGGACATCCTGAAATCAAACTCAATGGTGGAATCATTAAACAAGATTATCAAATACGACTATCTCTACCCGAGAAATATCCACGACCAAGAAGAACTTGTAAAAATTATGGAAAAAGCAGTCATACCCGACTACAACGACAAAAGACCACACGGTTCATTATTCGGATTGACTCCGGGAGAGGCTTACGGGAGAAAGACTGTGAACTTTAGAAAAATTCGGGAACAGATGATACAAGCATACCACAAACGAGTGGCGTACAACCAGACTCATGCGTGTATGGGTTGCCCATTCGGGTGCAAAGCCAACTGACAGGGACAATGAATCTCTAAAATATTCCGAGACAACTTTCAAGCAGCGGACAAATTAGCTATCATTGAGTTATGACTAACGTGTTTCTTATAAGAAACATTAAGTGCTGTAAGACCGTGTGAAATAACACCACCTAAATCGCACACCCATTGCCTGGCCGCACATGCAACCCACATCCAAAGCCAGTCAAAGCGTGTGCTTAGTGTAGTGTAACCGGACAAAGTGGTAATGAAAAAAAGCCCCACCGCATCACTACTAATAAAGTTTAGTGTAAATTAACGGGTGACAGGAATTCAGGCTACGAATGAAGTGAGGAGAATGACCCTACGGCTGGCAACAAAATGTTTATGCAATGTGGGGGTTTGGTGTTAAATTAAAGTTTATGTTTCAAAATGTAGTTTGGTCACGGGGGACAATTCGGAGCAGGTCGGCTTTAACATTCCGCTTCGCTCCATTTTTAAAGCCTCCTATTCCCCACACTGCATAAACACAAACGTTGTGGGTCATGCCGCCCGAAAGATACGGTTTCAATTCGCACAGTCAGGCACATTTGCATTGCCGCACATCCGACACTCAAACCAAAGCAATGCAAAAGAGCCTGCCTCTCCAACCCGCAACCCTGACGACAAATTGATAAATGGAGAAAAAACCTAAAAGACGAGTGAATTACTTTCCATGACAGTGTTTGTACTTGTGACCACTGCCACAAAAACAAGGGTCGTTTCGACCTGGTAATTTTGCAGATACAATCGGCTGACTATTTTTACCCGATTGGACAAAATCAAATCTCTGCATTGACGGTACTCTAAAGGTCATCACAGTCTGACCTTGAAAATTACTTACTACAAAATCTCCACGAGTTATAACATCCATTCCAATCAATAATCCTGCTGACTGGTTATCAGTGAGCTCTTCACATTCAGTTACTGGCAATGTAAATTCAACATTCTGATTATTCAGGACTATTTTGATAGCATAAACATTAACGTTTGGTTTTACGCCATGCACACCTTTAACCTGTGTTTGCCCGACAGCAATCAACCCTAATTTCTGAGCTAAAGACTTTGTAATTGCTGAACCAGTCGCTCCAGTGTCCCAAATACCTAATGTGCTTTCCTTCTTCCCTGTAGCCGTATTATGAACATCAACCGGAGAATGAATTACACGAGATATTCCGTTGAATGACCTCGTTAGTGAATGAATTTGTATTTGTTTAGTAGGTGACGCCATTAAGCAAAGACAGCTCTGGTATGGAAGGTTTGGGTATAGCTATCTTCCCCAGGCAGACACTGCTGAATCAGAAATTTACCTAATTCAAATTTCTTCTGTGACTCTTCTAAGGCACTTTCAAAAGTATCAAAGACTCCAACGACTTCTTCTCCAATAATTACCAAATACTTGCCTAAGTACTTCTCAACAAGTTGCTTTTGATTCGCCAGATAGTATTTGAACTCACGCTCAAGCATAGTTGTGACCATTTTGAATTGCAGTTTACGAAAAGGACTGCAAAGATAAAACAACTTTGGTTATTAAAAACATTGATTTTAGTCGTTAAAACAGGGAAAATGAGACTGGTACCAAAACCGCACACTTGCACCAGGCCGCACATGCTGTCACACAATCCAAAGCCTTGTGCAAGAGTGCTCTGAGTTCCCAATGGCGGCACGAACCCACAACACTGTGCATATTTCATTGCGGGGGGTTCAGTGTTGCGTTATAGTTTTTGTTTCTTAATTTAGTTCAGTCACGTGGGACAGTTTTGCAGCAGGTCGCGCTTGTCATGGCCGATGGCCATTTAACAAGCGCTCCTAACCCCGCAACGCAATATGCACTCACGTTGGCAGCAATAGCCTTCCTGGGCGAACGGTTCACGCACAAAGTTTGGGGACGAATGAATGCAGACAAAAGAAACCTGGGCAGGAAAGACCTGATGACCATTTCTGCTGCGGGGTTATCCGCCCAAGTTTTCTGTGCTTTCGTTCGTAGTTGTACCATTGCATGTATTTTTCAATGTGCTGCTTTGCTTCGTAGAAGCTACTAAATTCAAACCGGTCGATGAGTTCACGTTGAAGGATGCTGTGAAAAGCTTCGATGTATGCATTCTCTTCAGGAGTAGCTATATGTGTAAATTCCCTGGGTGTCCAAACGAAGTAATCCCTAGCCAAGGATTTCATTTTAAGCAAGCCCAATATTTTTGTCATCAGTATGTTAAAGCAGCACTTATTGGGAATTTTATTGACATGACTGATGGTAAGCCAAAGCCAACAGCAAACGAAAGTCAATTTGCTACACTTTATCCAAATGCAACTATTGCGGGAGACCCTGATTTCATTCGTGTTTGTTCAGTTAATGATGCCAAGGCTGTTTGTCCATCACCGGGTGGCGATACAGGCTTTCATTCTGCAATCATCTTAAATAATGGAATTTTTGCAAGTACACCGAACGCCTCGTCAAATTGGATATATTATCATCAAGGACCGAGGGCTTTTACTACGGCTTGTCTTGGAGAAGAACAGTATTTTGCACCTATACCAAACATCCAAATATCTGGTAATTCTGGAACCAATCAGGGGATGACCATTACCCTTACCTTATCGAATAATGGCCAGCCTTTTCCGTCTTATATTCAACTAAATGAGAACAATTGGATATTTAACGAAACTGGAAATTATTTTGCGCGGATAAGCAGTACAAGCACATCAATAACATTAAAAGCTAATAATATAACGGGTCTTTCTGATGTAAAATATCGACTTTCCACTGGTTGCAATGGCGACAATTTTTTCAGAGTAAAGACTGTGCAAATTGTGCCCAATTGCACGGGCACATTGAATGGAGGAGCTTTGAATACCTTCAACATGGTGCCCACCGGCCCAAATCAGGTAGTGATGTACCTCAATTCGTGGACGTGGGTGCGCACTTCCGGCTTAGCAAGCTGGAGCACAAGCAATGGCGGCAAAAACATGACGTTCACCATCAGCTCGGGCTGTTCCACTTTTAATGCATACAATGCCAGTTGCAACCTTACCTTCACCTTTTGTAAAGGTTCATCATTCAGCTCCTACACCGTAATGGATATGAAAACACTTAAGGTTATAAAAGAAGGAACAGTAGAGGATGATGATATCAACGCTCTCCTTAACGAATTACCACCTGGTTCTTACGTAATCAATGTAGACGGCAACACCACGCGGTATGTGAAGTCGTATTAAAGTTGAAATGGCCATGAAACTTTCATACTCCTTGATACTCCTTCTACTGGCCGTATTCGTGCAATGCGACAATGCGCCAGGCTTTGACAATGGGCCCTGTAAATTTGCTCCACCAAACTCTAACTTCCCTTTGATTGACAAGTCCTGCGAGGAGTGTTATTTCAATCTTACATTTCAAGGAAAAGAATATCTATTTCCCGGAAATAAGATTTCCCCATCATTTGCCGGTGACTATTCCAAAATGAGGAATGTTTTTTTTGACTTTTATCTAGATCCGCCAGATTCAGACGAAGGGTTGATTGCCGGTATTGATGTTAAAACTCCATTGGTAAAGGTAGAAGACATAACCAAAGCAATTGGTTCGCCCCATGTGGTCTCAACAGCGTTTGGCATTTACAACTACTGCAATGATTTCTTCCAACCAATAACTGACGACATAAGTCAATCTTTCCACCGCCTTACAAAAGCTGATTTAATAGAATCATATCCTACCGAGATCAACTCTGAACCTTACCAGTTATTTATTTTTTTCTTAAACGGAGAGGTACAAGCAACCATTATTGTTGACGGAGATACACAGTTGGTAACTGCAGAGTATCAATTAAAGTCATTTGTATATGAGAAATTATGAATTAAATTGATTTCGCACCGACCCTAATGACAAAGAACCATTTTCTGACAGGTGACGGTGGACAACTGATCGACTTCAAATTGGTCGCTAGGGAAAAGTATATGTAAACCCAACTGGCCACAACACTGTGCATATTTCATTGCGGGGGTTCAGTGTTGCGTTATAGTTTTTGTTTCTTAATTTAGTTCATCAACGTGGACAGTTACGTAACAGGTCGCGCTTGTCATGGCCGATGGCCATTTAACAAGCGCT
>JAYRXP010000416.1:0-4139 GCA_041917395.1 Paludibacter sp. | reverse complement strand
TACAAAAATCTGGAAATAATCGTTTTCGACGATCAATCTACCGATCGAACTGCATCTCTTGTTTCCGAAATGGCCAAGTACGACTCCAGAATCAGGCTTATAAAATCAACAAATCTGCCCGACGGTTGGCTTGGTAAAAATTATGCATGCCACGTTTTAGCACAGCATGCCAAAGGAAAATACCTGCTTTTTCTGGATGCTGATGTTCGTACCGAACAAAAACTGGTTTCGAAAACAATTGCATATTTGCAAAAACGGGGTGTCAAATTATTGTCGATTTTTCCTACTCAAAAAATGTTTAGCGCCGGCGAAAAAGCAGTTGTACCGCTTATGAACTACATATTGCTTACTTTACTGCCTCTTACGCTGGTTTTTAAGTCAAAATATCCGTCACTTGCCGCTGCTAACGGGCAGTTTATGCTGTTCGAGGCCGACACTTATTACAAACTAAAGCCTCACGAACAGCTCAAATCAGAAAAAGTAGAAGATATAAAAACGGCACAACTTTATAAAAAACAACATCTTAAAGTGGCCTGTACCAGCAAAAACAATGAAGTAAGTTGTCGTATGTACAAAAATTACAACCAGAGTATTGAAGGCTTTTCTAAAAATATTGTTATGTTTTTTGGCAATTCGTACCTGTTAACCATCGCATTCTGGCTTATTACCACTTTTGGGTTTATAGTAGTTTTGTTGGAGCTTCCACTACATTATTTTTTGCTTCTCAATATTGCTGTTATTGCAACCAGAATTTTTGTTTCGGTGGCAAGCCAACAAAGCAGTTTTCAAAATCTGTTGTTTCTGATACCCCAGCAACTCACAATCGGACTGATAATTATAAAATCAATTATAAATAAAAAAAACAGGACATATCAGTGGAAAGGAAGAGTTATAAACTAACTTAATCACAAGATAATAAAGCAATTTAACAATCATACAATTAACCAACAATGGATAAAAAAGCAAAATCAGTACTCGTGGTCGGTGCAGGTCTGGGTGGACTTACAACCGCACTACGACTGGCTAAAAAAGGATATAAAGTAGAAATACTCGAAAAAAATGAGCAAGCCGGCGGACGACTAAATCAGGTAAAAAAAGATGGATTTACATTCGATTCTGGTCCGAGTTTTTTCAGCATGTCCTACGAGTTCAAACAGTTTGCCGACGAATGTGGAATTGACATCCCATTCCGTTTTGTTGAACTCGATCCACTTTATACTGTAAATTTCAGCGGAAGTAGTAAAACCTATTTTCTTCACAAGGATCTGGATAAGTTAGCAGCTCAGTTTGCTGAAGAAGAACCCGATTTCAGAGAAAAAATGACGCGCTACCTGAAAAAATCAGGTGCTTTGTACAACGATACAGTTGACAAGGTAATAAAAACCAATTTCGATTCGGTCGTTGGTTATCTTATTTCACTTGCACAAGTTAATCCCGCACATATTCCGCAGCTTTTTCAAACATTCTGGCAGCATGTTCAGAAGTATTTCGATTCGAAAGAAGCACAACAAATCATCTCACTGATTGCATTTTTCTTAGGCAGAACACCTTTCGATACATCTGCCATTTATTCGTTGCTTTCGCATATCGAATTCAAACACGATGGCTATTATAACGTAGAAGGTGGCATGTACAAAATTGTGGAGGGAATTGTGGGTG
Organism: Paludibacter sp.; assembly: GCA_041917395.1. Lineage (GTDB taxonomy): Bacteria > Bacteroidota > Bacteroidia > Bacteroidales > Paludibacteraceae > Paludibacter. The sequence continues at coordinate 2,480 of JAYRXP010000416.1, read as the reverse complement.
AACTGAATAAAGCAGGAGTGAAATTCACTTACAATACTGAAATTATTGATTTTGAAAGCAATGGTAACAAAATAAGTTCGGTAACTGACAAAACCGGTAAGAAGTGGACTGCCGATGCTATTCTGATTAACGCCGATGCGGCAGTTTTCAGAGGTCGCGTACTGAAACGTGAAAAGTATTCTGAAGACAAGCTATTGAAAATGAACTGGACAATGGGTTATCTCACGTTCTACATTGGTGTAAACAAAAAATTGCCTCAGGTAAATCATCACAACTATTTTTTGGGTAATAATTTTGAGGAATACTCCAATAAATTAGAACAGCATCCTGATACGCTCGAAAAACCATATTATTACGTCAATGTGGTTTCGAAACACAATCCGGAATGTGCGCCCGAAGGTTGCGAAAGTTTGTTTTTTGTTTGCCCTGTTCCGAATTTGATATACAAACCCAACTGGGATGACCGCGACAAAATAGTAGACAGCATTCTCGAAGATTTCGGAAAAAGAATAGGCATGGACATTATGCCCGATATTGTTTCGCGTACTATCTACACGCCACTCGAATGGCAAAACCGCTTTAATCTGTTTAAGGGTAGTGGCTTGGGATTGTCACACAATTTGATGCAAATCGGGGCTTTCCGCCCTTCGAACAAAGATGAGAAATTTAAAAATCTGTTCTATGTTGGTGCATCAACCGTTCCGGGCGCAGGCTTGCCAATGGCAGTTATCAGTTCGCGCTTAGCCAGCGAAAGAGTATGTAAATATTTAGGGTAATAAAAACGAAAGAGGTAGCTAAACAGCTACCTCTCCTTTTATATGCGGGTGTGGATCGTAATTTATCAATTCAAAATCGTTGAATTTGAAATCGAAGATACTTTTCACATCGGGATTAATTTTCATTTGTGGTAACGGACGAAAATCGCGTGTAAGCTGTAGTTTTACCTGTTCCAAATGATTTGAATAAATGTGTGCATCGCCCAGCGTGTGTACAAAATCACCTGCTTTGAGTCCTGTTACCTGCGCCATCATTTGCAACAACAATGCATAAGAAGCAATATTAAACGGCACGCCCAGAAAAATATCGGCGCTGCGCTGGTAAAGTTGCAAACTCAGTTTTCCATTGGCCACATAAAACTGAAAAAAAGCATGACACGGAGGAAGATTCATATTTGGTATATCAGCTACATTCCAGGCACTTACAATAATTCGGCGCGAATCAGGATTGTTTTTAATTGTATTTACAACTTCCGTAATCTGGTCAATATGGCCACCGTTATAATCGGGCCACGAACGCCACTGATAACCATAAATATGACCTAAATCTCCTTTTTCGTCAGCCCATTCGTTCCAGATACGCACACCATTTTCCTGCAAATATTTTACATTCGTATCACCATTCAGAAACCACAAAAGTTCATGAATTATAGATTTCAAATGCAGTTTTTTAGTTGTCAAACATGGAAAACCATCTTCCATATTAAAACGCATCTGATGTCCGAAAACGCTGATAGTGCCGGTTCCGGTACGATCTTCTTTAAAAGTACCCTCGGTCAGTACGCGTTGTAGTAACTCGTGATATTGTTTCATTTATATGTTGTTTTAACTACTCTGAATTCAGTTCGACGATTGATCTGATTTGCCTGTTCCTGCTGAGCTGGTGCAAGTTTCAATACGAACTCCTCATTCAACACATCACCTTCTTTCAGGAAATTATACTTTTCGGCAGTTGTAGCGTCAACCACAAACGGTTTTTCTTCGCCATAACCAACCGATGTTAAGCGATTTTGAGCTATTCCGGCTTTTATCAAATAATCCACAACCGACTGAGCACGTTTTGCTGACAGTTCGCGGTTCGATTCGCTGTTACCAACAAAGTCGGTGTGTGCACTGATTTCGATGGTGATATTCGGATTGTCTGTCAGGATTTTCACCAAAGCCTGTAATCCAGCTTCAGAAGCCGGAGTTAAATCCCACTTGCCAAACTCGTAAAATATGTTTTCAACCTGAATTGGTTTATAAATAGTTGTAAGAACGAAGTTTTGCGTAAAAACTTTACTCTGTTTGGCACCAACAGTGGAAACACGACCACTTTTATTCAAATATCCACGGGCAGAAGCAAGCATAACGCATTCCATATCCTTATCAATACGAATACGATAGGTACCATCCTTTTTCGTCTGTACTTTTGTATTTAAACCATTGTTGCTTACTAATCGTACCACTGCGTCGGAAACAGGAATTTGTTTTTCATCCATAACTTTTCCCTCAAGCACATATTCGAAAACAGGCAATTCAAAGCTATAAATCATGTCGTAACCACGCGTTTCATTCCGGTTCGAAGTAAAAAATCCTTTTTCAGTTTTACCCTCAAACGTAATTCCAAAATCATCAAAAGCTGAATTTACAGGTATACCCATATTTTCTACTTCCCAACCACCCGCCTTGAGTTCTGTTGCTTTAAAAATGTCAAGGCCTCCC
>JAYRXP010000415.1:0-8573 GCA_041917395.1 Paludibacter sp. | reverse complement strand
GATATGCTCCGGTGTTTACATTTAGTTTGTTACCTGCCAAAGCTGCCTGATCGTAATTAATCCATTCGTATTTGTACATCAGTTTACCCGGGTCTAACTGTGGTTTAGAGCCTAATTCGTTAATTCCCTGATAGTTTAATGATTTGAAAATACGTTGATATACAGTATCTTTTGATGCCCATGGAATTTTTGCTCTCCAGTTTAATCTCACCGTTTTCAGTTGCTCAGGTGTTAACTGATCGAAAGGGTTATTTCTGTCGTTGTAGTTGGTGTATTTTTGTCTCTCTTTAGCATCAAGCGACTGATCCTGAATTAAATTACGCATAATGATAGAATCACGAACCCAAACAACGAATTGTTTGTATTCATCATTTGTAATTTCAGTTTCGTCCATCCAAAATGCATCAACGGTAACGTTTATCGATTTATCTTTTATAACACTGAATGGTGACTGGTCATTAGCCCCCATCATAAATGATCCCCGCTTAATGAAAACCATTCCGTAAGGATTCGCTTCAACAAAACCTTTGTTGAACACGCTTCTCTTCGAAACACCTACAAGTTCACCGATAGGCTTAGCCGCAAGAATCAGAAGTGCAACAACTGTTAGAATTATCAGGTTTTTTTTCATACCGTATCTGAATGTTATGTTTTTAAAATGTGAAATTCACAGTCAGTTTCTCATTTTGAGTTCCGACTGTTAACTCATTAATATGTTTATAAAATGTATTGTCTATAAATATCTTATACTCTTATATTTCGAACTTTGTTTTGAAAAAACGTACTCGAAGCTATACGAAACCAATAACTCAGCAGACCCAAAACTATTGCCGAAAAGCCTGCTTGTTGGTACATCGTACGAAAAGCCCGCTGATAAACCTCCGTCTATATTTATACCGGCTAATAATACCACCGAATTGAATGGCCTCAAAGTCAGGCCTCCCCAATACTTGTTATCATATTCCAGTCGGGAGCTTAAATCAAAATTCCAACGGTTAAAATCCGACTTGACAAGCAACGACGGTTTCAGACAGTACTTTGGATCTTCGAATTTGTAACTGTAACCTCCAGTGACGTAAATTGAACTGAATTGTGTAAATTCCGAGTTTAATCCCCATTTTACCGTCGGCTGATTTGCATGTAGATAAGAAAGTCCGGCATACCAGTTATCGGTACTGTACCATAATCCAAACCCGATATCGAATCCCGTTCCCATTACGCTTGTCTGAGGGATAGCATCATCGCCGGTCATACTGTAATATTCACTTGTGATATTGTTTTGACCAACACTATCGCCCGAAAATCCCAGACTTACAAACCCAATTTCGGTACCGATACTCAGACGTCCTTCACCAAGTTTTTTTTTGTAGGCATATTGCAAATGATAGGATTGATTGCTAAACCAACCTACCTGATCTTTTACAAAACTAATTCCCAACCCGCTTTTGCCGATTTTCAGTGGTGAATTGACTGTGAAAACAGTTGTCGATCCACCTCCGGGCATGCTTATCATATTCAGACGATGCTGACCAATAATTTCAATTAAGTTTCCTTCGCCTGCCGCTGCAGGATTGAAGGCGTTATTGTGTAACATGTACTGGCTCAACTGGGCATCAAACTGCGCATAAACCGAACCCGCTAATACGATAAAAATCCCTAATACTATCTTTTTCATTCAATACGATGAACCGGTTTTAAACACATTACCGATAAATTTCAATCAAAAATGAATCGGATGTACTATCATAACTTCAAAATTCCTGAAAAATTGTACGATTAGAGATTATTTTGTCGTTATTTTAATATTCTTCTTCGTTAAAAAAGAAATCTTCCTTGCTTGGATAATCGGGCCATATATCTTCAATACTTTCGTAAATTTCACCCTCATCTTCAATCTCCTGTAGATTCTCAATTACTTCAAGCGGTGCTCCCGAACGCATGGCGTAGTCTATCAATTCATCTTTGGTTGCCGGCCAGGGGGCATCTTCAATTTTCGAGGCTAATTCCAATGTCCAATACATAATCAACTGTTAAATTAAAATAATTTGATAATCGCTTTATTTTAGTGCAAAAATAGAAATTTTTTTTATTAATCAACGTTTTTCCACAAAATTTCTTTTGTCCCATTCTTCAAAGAAACGTAGCGTGCAAGCGTAAAAAAGTAGTCGGATAATCTGTTTGTGTAAATAATTATTTGATTATCAATCGGGTAGTTGCTTTGCGTGTCGATGATTCTGCGCTCTGCGCGACGTGAAATAGTTCGGCAAATATGGCAAAAACTGCTCTCAATGGAGCCTCCGGGCAATATAAATGCACGTAATTCCGGCAATTCAGCATTCATTTTATCAATTTCCTCTTCGATTTTGGCTATGTCATTCTCCGAAATGATTGATTTATGACTTATCTGAACCGCATTTTGGTCGGTGGCTAAATGCGAGCCAATGACAAAAAGCTTATTTTGTATTGTTTCCAGTACCGGCTTTTGCAGCTCTACAGCCTCGTAGCACATCAGTAATCCGACGTGTGAATTAAGTTCATCGACGGTACCATAGGCTTCTATGCGTATGTCGGATTTCGAAACACGGGTACCGCCAATTAGTCCGGTTTCGCCCTTATCACCTGTTTTGGTATATATCTTCATTTATTTGTGTTTTCAGTAACGTAATTTGTAATTTTTTTTGTGTAAATCGGGATTGAAAAAAGCGATACCAAAATGATAAAAATCGAATGTTGATGTCACTTTCTCGTGTGCTTTTATTTTGTCCCATGCAAGTTTCATTTCGCCCGACCAGTAAATATCGTCGAATACAATTACTGCTTTAGGGCTTAAAAATGGTAAAATGCACTCAAAATATCTGTAAGTTGCTTCCAGCGAGTGATTTGCATCGATATAAACAAAATCGACTGTGGAAAGTTTACTCAGTGCAGTGTGGATGGTTTCGTCAATGTTGCCGGTGATAATTTCAACATTGGTCAGGCGAAGTCCGGCAAATGTGTTTTCTGCTATTCTGGCTGTCTTTTCGCATCCTTCGAGCGTTACACACGTTCTTTTTTTTGCTGAGGACGCCATGTAAGCGGTTGAAATGCCGAATGATGTGCCAAGCTCAAGTAAATTATTTAAATCCAGATAGTTAACGGTGCGGTACAATATCTGTCCTTTTCGTGGACTACATAGCGATTTTGCTGCAACCGAACTGATTTTTATGCTTTTGCTTTGTCCTGTCCCAAAATCGGTTTTGTGTATCGTGGTTTTGTCGCTCAGCAAGCTGTGTCTTTGCTTTTCGATGTCGGAGAAAATATAGTATGGATTTTTTTCCAGAATTACATACTGAACAAACTGAAACAGGTAAGGCGAATGAATCCCGAAACCTTTTGTGTTTCGGGATGTTATGAGGTGAATGATATAATAATAAATTCGGATGAAATAGCTCATTGGGTTTTATATAATGGCTATGCCACGTTCTTTACACAATTCAAGTGCCATTTCGCGCAGTTTGAATTTCTGTATTTTGCCACTTCCTGTAAGTGGATATTCGTCAACAAAAAACACGTATCTGGGTATTTTGTATCGGGCTATTTTGTCCTTGCAAAAGTCTTTTACATCTTCCTCGACCAGGTTTGCGCCCTGATGCTGAATAATGAAAACACCTACATCTTCACCGTATTTCGGCGAAGCAATGGCTACAATCTGTGCATCTTTCACGCCGGGCATGTGATATAAAAATTCTTCAATTTCGCGTGGAGAAATGTTTTCGCCTCCACGAATTATCATATCTTTAATACGGCCTGTGATGCGGTAATTTCCATCGGGGTCTTTTACACCAAGGTCGCCCGAGTGCAAAAAGCCGTTTTTGTCGATGACCTGAGCTGTTGCTTCCAGGTTTTTATAATAGCCTTTCATGACGTTGTAACCTCTGCAGCACATTTCGCCCTGAACGCCGTCGGGGCATATTTCGCCGCTAACCGGATCGATTACTGCTACTTCAACAAACTCGTAGTTGCTGCCTACAGTGGTGCATCTGGTCTCGAACGAATCGTCAATACGCGTTTGAGTCATACCGGGCGAAGTCTCGGTAAGTCCGTAAACGCTGGTGATGGTCATGTTCATTTTATCACTAACCTGCCGCATCAATTCAATAGGACACAGAGCGCCGGCCATAATACCTGTGCGTAACGACGACATATCGAACATGTCGAACATTGGGTGATTGAGTTCCGAAATAAACATGGTGGGAACACCATAAACCGCAGTACAACGTTCTTTGTGAATGGATGCGAGGGTTATCAGCGGATCAAACTTTTCGACCATAACCATTGTGCAGCCATGTGTAAGACAATTCATTAAGGCTAATACCACGCCGAAACAGTGAAAAAGAGGTACGCAGACACATAATTTGTCGTCGGGCGTAAAATTCATGTGTACACCTGTAAAATAACCGTTGTTGGCTATATTGTGGTGCGAAAGCATAACGCCTTTCGGGAATCCGGTTGTTCCGGAAGTGTATTGAATGTTAACGACATCGTGGCAGTCAACGGTTTTCTTTAATGCATTGTATTCGTCGTTGTTGCGATTGCTTCCGAGCAAAAGCAGTTCGGAAGTGTTGTACATTCCCCGGTGCTTTTCCTGTCCGATATAAACGATATTTTTTAGTAACGGAAAACGGCTTGAATTCAGATTTCCACGCTGCGCAGTTTTCAATTCGGGAACAAGTGAGTTTATGATTTGAATATAATCGTTGCCCGAAACACCATCTGTGAGACAGATGGTGTGCATATCCGAATTTTCGATAACAAAAGCCAGTTCGTGGGCCTTGTAGTTGGTATTAACGGTTACGGCCACTGCACCTAATTTGGCACAGGCGAACAGGTAAGTAAGCCAGTCGGGCACGTTTTGAGCCCAAATTCCCACATTAGCACCTTTTGTAACACCAATCGACAGTAGCCCGTTTGCCATATTGTTCACGCGCTCGTCAAACTCCTTCCACGTAAATCGCAGCTGTCGGTCAGGGTAAACCATAAAATCCCGCCCGGGATTTTTGGCAGACCAAAATTCCAGCCAATCGCCTAAAGTCTTGTCAAATAATTGCATATTCTCAATAAGTCAGTCTAAAAATATTAAATTTACAGGAAGGTTTTTTTAAAACGGAGTGTAAACCACGGCCAGAATTTTAGCCGGCTCGTTGTTGGCAGCGCAAACAAGGTGGTCGACAATTGAATCGTAATAAATGCTTTCTCCTTCGGTCAGAATATAACTTTCTTTGCCGTAGATAATTTTAACAGAGCCATTTAGTACAAAAATAAATTCTTCGCCTTCGTGGGTCGAAAGTATGGTGTCGTCGTTTCCGGACGGCTTAATATCAATTAAAAAAGGCTCAAAACTGCGTCCGGATTTATTTCCTGCCAACGAATAGAATTCGAGATGCGAGTTATGTTCCGAAAGCTGGCTTGTAAAAGTGGCTGGTTGTGTGTTGTCATTTTTACGACAAATCACAGGGCCTAATTGCTCTGAATCGTCGAGAAAAGTACCGGGACGTACGCCCAAACCGCGTGCAATTTTAATGAGTGGAGCAAGCGATGGAATTTTATCGCTTTGTAAAATGATATTCAGGGCTGTTTCGGCCAGTCCCGAGCGTTGCGACAATTCCTGAATACTGATGTTGCGATCAGTCATTATTGTCCTGATTTTTTCACTTACCAAATTGTTACTCATGGAATAATGGAAATAAAAGTGATTAGAATAATGAATTTTTACGCAAAAATAGTTATAAAATATTGCATAAAAAAATCAAATTATTACTATTTCGAAGAAAGTAACTTATTATACGCCGGTTTGTCGTTTAAATTTTCGATGGCTTTTTTCAAATCATTGTCTGTTTTCAGCGAAAATTCAATCTCTCCCTTCTGAAAATAATAGCGTTTAATAATTTCGAGACTGAGTAACTCGGTGATATCACTTTTGTTATTATCAATATTCAGCTGAATGTCCGGTTTAAGTTTGGTTTCGAGCGCTTTCAGTTCATTATCAGCATATTTGTCTATTCCTTCCGATTTTGCCAGCTCGAGAAATTCTTTATACATTTTTTCCGATTCCGTAGTATAGGCAAACTTTTTTGTTTTCAGAAAATTTCTGAACGCTTCGAAATCGCCTTCGCTCAATGTAAAATCGGCCGGTTTCGGAATGTTGGGGTGTGTGGACACGTATTGGTTCGCAAATTCGAAATACAGATTTTGTGCAAAAATGTAGTAAGCGATATTCATTTTGCGGTCATCTGTCGTTTTTACATCCGGAACAATACCGCCACCGTCGCGTACTTTGCGGCCATTGCGTGTGCTGAATTCGGTCGTCAGACTGTCAGGGACACGTCCCACGCTACCATCTTCGTTGCGGTGTGTGTAGTCAATTGCCTGAATGCAGCGTCCGCTCGGAATGTAATATTTGGCTGTCGTTACCTTTAAATGTCCTCCGTAGCCTATCGGACGTATGTTTTGTACAAGTCCTTTGCCAAAAGTGCGTTCGCCGATAATTAATCCTCTGTCCAAATCCTGAATGGCGCCGGCCAGAATTTCGGAAGCCGAAGCCGACGAGCGATTTACTAAAACAGCCAGCTGAAGATTGGGAAAGACAGGCTCTGCGGGAGTTTTATAAGTACGTTCGGTAAATTTGTTTTTTCCCTTGGTCTGAACCACTTCGCTGCCTTTAGGTACAAAATAACCAACAATTTTCACAGCCTCATCAATCAAACCACCTCCGTTGTTGCGCAAATCAATTATGAGCGACTCAATCTGATAGTTTTTTACCAGTTCCGAAACGGCATTTTTGAGCTCAGTTGCCGATTTGTCGGTAAAGTCCGAAAGTTGTACAAAACCCGTTTTAGGTGCAACCAGTGCAGAATAAGTGATGGGGTTGACCTGAATTTTTTCTCTTAAAAATTCCTTTTCAATAGGCTTTGCAGAGCCTAATCGTTTGATTTTAAGTTTTATTGTGGTGTTTGGCGTTCCTTTAAGCCGGTCGCTTACTTCGCTTACCGATAGTCCGGCAATACTTTTTCCATCTACTTCGAGAATAATATCACCTGCCCGTACGTCGTTTCGTTGTGCCGGCATGCCTTCGTAAGGTTCCGAAACGCATATTTCCTTGCCCATTTTGGTTATTAAGGCTCCGATTCCAGCATATTCGCCGGTGGTCATAAACTTCAGGTCATCTGTTTCTTTTTCAGGAATATATACAGTGTACGGATCCAGTTTGGAGAGCATTTCGTTGATGGCGTTGGTAGCCATTTTGTCGTAGTTGAGCGTGTCGACATAAAATGCATCCAGTTCGCGAAATACCGAATTGAAGATAGACAGATTTTTACTTATCCTGAAGGTGCGTGTATCGGGATTTTTTGGAATTCCGGCAGCCGACAGGAGTAAACTTATACAAATTGAAATGATAATTAATTGAAGTTTTCTCATTATAAGTTAGATGTGTTTAATCGGTAATATTTAATGATATGTTTTAATTGTGACCCCCAACCCCCCAAATGGGGGCTTTAAGACCAAGTATATAATAATTTATTCGACCAATACAACTTCAAGGTTGCATTTTTTTAGCCCCCATTTGGGGGTTTGGGGGTCGAAAAAAATAAATTTTGAAAAACCATCATTATTTATTTACTATTATTTATTTATTATTTTTTGGTTCGTTTGTATGTTTTAGCCCATTCCATAACATTGGCAGGCGGACGTTCGTTGAGTAATTCTTTTTTCATAAAATCCATGTAAGGGGCTACGTGGCTGTAGAACATTTTCCAACCGGCACAAAGGTAATTCAGACCATATTCGCCATCTTTTGTGCGTGCAAACCGGTTTTTAGGACATTCGCCGTTGCAGGCAAACAGAAATTCGCATTCGCGGCACTGACGGGGAAGCGTGTCGTGTTTATCGGTTCCGAATTTCAACTGTTTTTCGGAGTACATCATCGAAGCCAGCGAGTCGGTATTGATATTTCCTAATTTATATTCGGGAAACACGTAATGGTCGCACGAATAGACATCGCCGTTGAATTCCATAACGCCCGCATGTCCGCAATGGCGTGCGAGGGTACAAACCCCGGGTTGTTCGCCAACCCAGTTTGCCAGTGTGGAATCGAACATCTGAATGTAAATTTTACCTACATCTTCTTTTATCCATTCGTCGAACAAACCGCACAAAAACTTTCCCCACTGAATGGGTGATACCGAAAAATCGGCCAGTTCGGCATCTTCTTCGGGTAACGTAAGTTTTAACCCGTTCTCCTGACGGTTGATACGTTCCACGATGGGTGCAAACTGAATGTATTGAACACCAATTTCTTTGAAAAACCGATAAAATTCTACCGGATAATCAGCGTTATAATCGTTCACCACGGCCATAGCGTTAAATTCAACGCCGTGTTTTTTAAGCAGGTTAATGCCTTTCATTACCTTTACAAAAGTGGGCAAATCACCCTTGTTGCGCCGGTATTCGTCGTGAAATTCCTGTGGCCCATCTATCGAAATTCCTATCAGGAAGTTGTTTTCTTTGAAAAACTCACACCAGGCATCCGTAAGCAT
>JAYRXP010000414.1:0-5198 GCA_041917395.1 Paludibacter sp. | reverse complement strand
TGTCTTCAACCTGTATGGTTTTGTTTTTAAATTTTACAGTTGTTGTGTCTGCAAGTTGACTACTTGTTCCGAAAGCATAGAGCAATCCAACCAGAAATGCTGCTATTGAGAGTATTATTCTTTTCATTTTCTAAAAATTTATTTATTCTAAAATTATATAATCTATTTGTTAATCAATTTATTCTTAATCAAATTATCACCACATCACCACATCACCACATCATCACATCATCACTTCTTTTTCAGTACCAGCTTCAATACGTCATCGGCGTTTTCGTCCGATTCGATATAAACAAGGGTTATCTTGGGAGGATTTGCATTGCTCTCGTTAAAAAGAATCAGGCGGTTCAATTCGTTTTTAGGTGACAGTTGCAGGATAATAGATGTTGCTTTTCCATTCGAAACCACCTGCTTCACTTTTTTGGCTCCGGCCTCGTCCCGGGTCAAACATTTCCGCACAAAATCGCCTGCTTCCGGCTGATTGGTAATGCTGATACTTTTGAATGCAGTAAAATTGTAGTCTTCAAGCATTTTCCCCTTTAGTTCTACCATAACGACACCTTTCCGGTTGCCGTATTCCTCAAAGACCTTTCTTATTTCCAGGTCCGATTGTGCACTGATAGTTGCTACACCACATAAAATGAGCAATACGAGCAGGCTATACTTTTTAATTGTTTTCATAATCTCCTTATTTTAAATCCATGGGTTCGTTAAAAACCGCAAGCTGTTGTTCTACTATTTCGTTATTATTTATTGCGTTAAGCCCATCTTCCACTTCGTTGTTTGTCGACGATATTTCCCGCAGTGAGTTCATGGCCATTGTTTTTATTTCGGTTTTATCTGTTATTTTCTTTCCGTTTACGATAGCATATCCGTTACTTCTGCCTGCTATCAGATTCTGAACGGTGAAAGCTGTGGTCAGAATTAGTGCTACCACGGCTACTCTGCGCAGATATGCAGGGAAAATAATTTTGTTTTTCTGCTCTTCTTTTCTAAAGTAACCGAAAATTGCCTGTTCGGCTCTGTATTTTTCAGGCAGATTGGGTTGTGAAAGAAATTGCTGCATCTTTTTTTCTTCTTCCACGGTAGTCAGGCCATCGTAATACCTTTCTATAAGCATGTCAGCCTCGGTATAATTTAATTTTTTTGCTATGTAGAGTTTCATAAATTTGTCCATTTTAGATATTCTTCGCGTACTTTTTTGCGTGCTCTCGACAGGTTTACCCTTACTGCTTCCACTTTTGTTCCGGTTATTTCAGCTATTTCTTCTACCTCGTATTCTTCCATATCCTTCATTCGGATAATGGCCTGTTGCAAATCAGGAAGTGTTTCAACAATTTTCCGGATAAGTTCCTCCGAACTTTTTCGCTCGAGCTGCAGGTGCGGATTGTCAGTTCCTGCCCGTATGTTGTATGAGTCGTTGAGCGATTCGGTTCGGTTCTTTGTTTTTAATCTGTCCAGGCAATGGTTTTTTGTTACGGTTGTTGCAAAAGCAGCCACATTGTCGTAATTCGCCAGTGAGTCGCGTGTATGCCACAGTTTGAGAAGCACTTCCTGTACGGCGTCTTCGGCATCCTGCTCATCCTCCAGGTATTTTTGTGCTAGGTGGAAAAGCTTTTCGCGTATGGGCAGAATTTCTGCTTTAAATCGTTCCTGACTCATTTGTTAGTATGACGATTGAAGTGGCATAAGTATAACATCGCATTGAAAAAAAATTACCGGAAATTTTAAATTATTGTTTTTCGGTCAGGTATTTCCAGTATCGCTGCGGTAGATGTTGCCGGTGAAGTTTGGGGTTAATGCGCTCTTTTATAGTCATTGCCCTGAAATAACCACGCCATAGTTCCTGAAAAATTTTCTCATCGTCAGCCATCAGTTTTTCGTCTAATTTTCCATCGGGAAACAATCCGGTACTGTCGAGGGTCATTTCGGTTACGTTTTTCAGGTCGTAATAATAACCATAGTTGCGGCGTGTGTCGTATATAATCCATTTTTGGTCGGCAAAGCGATCGGTAAAATGGCCAAGTGTGAGTGCCAGGCAATTGTGGTCGGGCGATACCGGAGCGAAATAAATATCGTCGGCAGCTTTTTGAAAACGGACCAGTTCAATCAGGCGGTGTTTTTCATGGTTTACCTTTTGTGCAATTTTTTTCAGTTGCAGCACGTCCGGATCAGCAAAATTCAACTCGATAGACTGTCGGCTATCAAACGTTTTGCAGGCGTATCTGAAGATTAGTTCGTCGCTGCCGGGCAATTCCGACAGCCACGCGCAGGTAATCATGTTGAGTGTAAGCGAATGTAGTTTTTTTTCCAGCCCTTTCCACACCCTTGCCGATTTATCATAATCAGTCGTCACCGTAAAACTTTCGGTCACAAACAAAGGTTCCTGTTCGTCGATGGCCAGCAACCTGTCGGGAAATGTTTTGCGGTTGTAAGCGTCGAACAGAGCCGTGAGCAAACCTTCCATTGTTTTGTCATAGTGAAAAATAATCATATCGGTTAATCAGTCGAATGAGAGTGATAACTGGTTTTGATTGTCTTTACCCTTTGCCGTTTTCTTCGTGGTAAGCAATTTTCGGATGTATTCGGGCGATGTATCGTTGATCGTACTGCCTGTAAGTTCATTGCAGGTAATAAAATATTGCGCTTTTTTCATAACAATGCCCATTTTCTTCAGGTCGTACGATGTAAGCCGCGTGAAACGCCGTGAAGCAACAATCAGTTTGGCCGACTTAACGCCAACGCCCGGAATGCGTAAAATCATATTGTAGTCGGCTCTGTTTATGTCGACAGGAAAATATTCGGGGTGGCGCAGTGCCCACGAAAGTTTAGGGTCAATTTCGAGATCCAGGTCTGGAAACCTGTCATTTACAATTTCGTCTACATTAAATTCATAAAAACGCAGTAGCCAGTCGGCCTGATAAAGCCTGTTCTCGCGTACCAGCGGAGCCTGTTTCAATGCAGGCAATCGGTTGTCGTACGAATTGACCGGAATATATCCCGAGTAATAGACACGCTTCATTGTAGGGCGGTTGTAGAGCGCTGCCGAAGTGTTGAGTATTTGTTTGTCCGATTCATTGGTTGCGCCGATTATCATCTGCGTACTTTGTCCGGCAGGAGCAAATCGCGGGGCCGACCGGAATTTCTGACGATCTTCGGTGTTTTGTAACACACCCTGCTGAATATAAAGCATTGGTTTGTAAACGCTGTCGTGATCTTTTTCGGGCGCCAGCATTTTCAGGTTTTGCTCCGTTGGGATTTCGATATTCACGCTCAGGCGGTCGGAGTACAGTCCGGCTTCGTGCACTAACTGCCTGCTGGCACCGGGAATGCTTTTCATGTGAATATAGCCATTGAAGCGGTGAACAGTCCGCAGGTCTTTTACCACACGCACCATACGTTCCATGGTGTAATCGGGGTTATTAACCACGCCCGAACTCAGAAAAAGTCCTTCAATATAATTACGTCTGTAGAATTCGATGGTAAGCTCCACCAGTTCGCTTACCGAAAAGGTTGCACGCTTCAAATCATTGCTTCGCCTGTTTATACAGTAAGCGCAGTCGTAAATGCAATAATTTGTGAGCATTATTTTAAGCAACGAAACACAACGGCCATCTTCGGTAAAGCTGTGGCAAATGCCCCACCCGGCTGTGCTGCCTATGCCGCCGGGGGTGCTTTTGCGTGTTGTGCCACTCGAAGCGCACGAAACATCGTATTTCGCCGATTCGGCAAGTACCTGAAGTTTATCGAGAATCTCTGCTTTCATAAAGGACAAAGTAAGGAATTTTGCCCGAGAAATCAGGTATGCAAAGTATTAAAAAACGGGACTTGTTGAAAAGTTTTTTGCCTAATATTTTACGCCTGTGATTTTTTCAGAAACCTCCCAAAGTTGGCGCATGTGTTCCTTGTTCAACGCGTGATTGTTCGGACGAACAATGACCGGGTAGCCTTTCATTTCTTTTGTTCCATCGGGCCCGAAGTATTCGCCACCAACCACCGATTCGTCGACAGAAGCCCGCAATTGTGGCAGTGCGCCCATCGAAGCCGGTTGTATGAAAAGCTTAAAGAGCGGGCGGAGCAGGTTCTGAAGAAACTGACCACCAATGCTGCTGAATAAATTAGTGTCCGACACACCGGGGTGGGCTACAACAGCTTTAATGTCGAGTTTGTTTTTGGTGAAATATTCCTGCAAACCGAATGTGAAAAGTAAATTCTCAAGTTTCGACCTACCGTAAGCTGCCAGTGGCGAGTAGCCTTTGCCATTTTCGTAAAGCAGGTTGCCGAAATCCATTTTTCCCTGTTTGTGCGCCATGCTGCTCACATTGACCACCCGCGAGCCGGCAGTCGCTTTCAGTTTGTCGAGCAATAATCCCGTCAGCGCAAAATGTCCGAAGTGATTGGTGCCCTGCTGACTTTCCAACCCATCTTTGGTGAGTTGATATGGCGGCATCATGATTCCGGCATTGTTGAGCAGAATGTCCAGACGGTCGAACTCTTTGTTGAAACGCTCTGCAAAAGCGCGTATAGAAGTAAAATCAGCCAAATCGAGTGTCATCACCACGATTTGAGCATCGGGTGTGGTTTTCATAATTTCCGCGCGGGCTTCTTCCCCTTTGGCGTAATTGCGGCACGCAAGCACCACCAAAGCTCCTTTTTCGGCATAAGCTTTTACCGATTGCAATCCGAGACCACTGTTACCACCTGTTACAATAATGGTTTTTCCTTTTAGCGAAGGGATGTTAGTTGTTGTCCAGTTCATACTAAGAATTTATTGTTTTGACTGTTTCTGTTTATTGTTAATTTACTATCGAACAAAACAGAACCGAAAAAGTTGCATTCTCAGAATATATTAAAATAATCCGCACTTTCTCCGATTGGAGAAAGCAGGAAAAATACATTTTTAGAACTTTCTCTGCATGGAGATTGCATAAAAATTAATTTCAAACACTTTCTCTGTATGGAGAATGTATAAAAAATCAATTTTCCGACTTTCTCTGTATGGAGACTGCATGAAAATACATTTATACTGCTTTCTCCGTATAGAGACAGTATAAAAAACCATTTTTAACCACTTTCTCAGTATGGAGAAAGCAGAAAAAAGATTTTTACCTGACTATCCCGAAAATGAGAAAGTACTTCAGAATTAATTCATATAGTGTCTCCGCTAAAAAACACCGGCCGCTGGAGTTTTCCAACGG
>JAYRXP010000413.1:0-3634 GCA_041917395.1 Paludibacter sp. | reverse complement strand
TTTCGTACTTTTCCAATATTGCTGCTGCAATCGGGAGAATCGGAATATTGGACCGGGTATCTGTTTTTGTTCTGTTGATAAATATCCAGCGTTCACCATCCACACCGATTCCAATATTTTTTCGAGACAGTTTTTTCACATCTGCATATGCCAGGCCAGTAAAGCAGCTGAAAACAAATATATCTTTCACCTGATTGAGCCGGTCAGAAACAAATACTTTATCAAACATCGTTACAATTTCTTCTATCGATAAGAACGCTCGTTCTACTTCTACCAATTTGCTTTTGTAGTTAATAAACGGATTTTTCTGAAGCCAACCATTAGCCAGGCAAATCCGGATTATCTTTCCAAAGTTTTTGATATACTTCGATGTGGTATTCTGGCAACAATTACAAACGCTTTTCAGATAAAACTCGTAACTGGTTATGAATTCGTGATCAATCTTCCGAATATCTATATCAGAAATTTTATACTTCCACTGCATGAAATTGATTGTATGCTTCAATGAGGTTTCATAGCGGGTAAGTGTACCCAACGCATAATCTTTACCAATAAGGGCTTTTATCTCATCATTGTGTTGTTGGAAAATTCCTACAAGCATATGACTCCGTTTTTCAACGCCCAGAATTTTGTTCCGCATGTTTTCTGCATTGACAAGTTCATCCTCCCGGATAAGCTGTTGCTGATAGTCGAATACTTTAGATTTGAGCGTGTCCAAATAAGAGTTGGTCACTTTTGATTCGGCACTGGTGCCTTTCATCCGATTGCCTTCGACGGACCATTTTTCGGAAGTGGTAAAACGTTTTGTACTGAATTCGATACGTTCGCCGTTTACTGTAACGCGAATAAAGATGGGTAATAACCCATTGACATTGGTCTTTGTTCTCTTTACGAAAAAGAGAACGGATAGTTTTGTGTTCATTGTGGTAACCTTTAAAAGTTTTCAAAAATACTTACTTTTAAACTCCCAATCAAGATGTTCAAAGATTGAACTACTTGATTATAAACACTTTTAGTCCAAATTAGGTGGAGTTGTTGTTTTGAATTTTCGAGTCCACCGAATTCAGCACCTACAGATTGATAGATATTGAATATTTTGCGAACTGCCAAAAACACAAAAGCCTGTAAATCATTGATTTTACAGGCTTTTGATTGCTTTTGAAATTCATTTTGCGGAGAGGAAGAGATTCGAACTCTCGATACCCTTTAGGGGTATACACGCTTTCCAGGCGTGCCTCTTCAACCACTCGAGCACCTCTCCATTTTTTCAGCGCGGATTGCAAAGGTAAAACAAAAATACGAAATATTAAAACGAAAAATCAGAGTGCGAAAAGTGTTACTGCATTTTGGGTTGTTTTTCTGTCGATTTCCTGCTCTGAAGTTTGGTAAACTTCCGAAAGTTTTTTGCAAATCAAACTGAGATAGGCACTCTCATTTCGTTTGCCTCTGTGTGGCACGGGCGTCAGATAGGGTGAGTCGGTTTCGAGCACTATGTGTTGGATGTCAATTTTGGAAACCACATCGGCCAGTCCGGAGTTTTTAAAGGTTACAATTCCGTTTATTCCCAGTTTAAATCCTCCAAATTCAATCATTTCCTCTGCTTCGGATAGCGAACCGGTGAAACTGTGAAAAACGCCGGTCAATCCTTTATTTTTAAAAGGTTGCAAAGCGTCCAAAGTTTCGCGAAACGAATTGCGGATATGAATGATTACAGGAAGTTTATATTCCAATGCCCATTCTATTTGTTGTTGAAAAGCTATAATCTGTTCTGACAAAAAAGTTTTATCCCAGTACAAATCGATACCAATTTCGCCAACGGCAATGTAATTCCGGCGTTCGAGTTCTGATTTTATGAGAGCTAATTCCTGCCGGTAATTTTCGTTTACGCTGGTTGGATGCAAACCAATAGCAGCCGAGCAATATCCGGGATAGTTTGCTTCCAAAGCCAGCATACGCGGTAAAGACTCACTGTCCACATTGGGTAAAACGATGTGATTTATTCCGGCGTCTTTTGCCCGCTGAATTGCTTCTGCCATATCAGCATCAAATTCTTCGGCATAAATATGAGAATGCGTATCTATCATTTATTCCCACT
The DNA here is from genome assembly GCA_041917395.1 of Paludibacter sp. Taxonomy (GTDB): domain Bacteria; phylum Bacteroidota; class Bacteroidia; order Bacteroidales; family Paludibacteraceae; genus Paludibacter. The sequence continues at coordinate 1,539 of JAYRXP010000413.1, read as the reverse complement.
CAATGGTTGCAGGTGGTTTAGAACTAATGTCGTACACCACGCGGTTAACGCCTTTTACCTTGTTGATGATTTCGTTTGACATTTTTGCCAAAAACTCGTAAGGTAATTGTGCCCAATCGGCTGTCATAGCATCGGTCGAAGTTACGGCGCGGAGAGCTACGGCATTTTCATAAGTGCGTTCGTCGCCCATTACGCCTACCGATTGTACCGGAAGTAAAATAACGCCAGCTTGCCAAACTTTATCGTACAGATTCCACTCGCGTAATCCGTTGATAAAAATATCGTCGGCATCTTGCAAAATTCGAACTTTTTCGGCTGTAATATCGCCCAAAATACGCACAGCTAATCCCGGTCCGGGGAATGGTTGACGTTTTATCAGGTGATGCATCATGCCCATCTCGGTACCAACTCTGCGAACTTCATCCTTGAAAAGTAGTCGCAATGGTTCGCACAATTTCAGATTCATTTTTTCGGGAAGTCCACCCACGTTGTGATGCGATTTAATAACAGTTCCGGTAATCGAAAGCGATTCGATAATGTCCGGATAAATGGTGCCTTGAGCCAGCCATTTTACATCTTTTATTTTGTGTGCTTCTTCATCGAAAACATCAATAAAGCCACTTCCTATGATTTTGCGTTTTTTCTCAGGATCAGAAACTCCTTCCAGTGCTTTGTAAAAACGTTCTTTCGCATTTACTCCGATTACATTTAGTCCAAGATGTTCGTAGTCTTTCATTACGTTTTCGAATTCGTTTTTACGCAGTAAACCATGATCCACAAAAATACAGGTCAGGTTTTTGCCAATGGCTTTATTAAGTAAAACAGCTGCTACAGACGAATCTACGCCACCCGAAAGTCCCAAAACAACTTTGTCGTTACCTAATTGTTTTTTGAGTTCAGCCACAGTCGATTCTACAAACGAGGCTGGTGACCATTCCCGTTTGCATTCGCAGATATTCAGAAAGTTTTCGAGCAGTTGTGTGCCATCCAACGTATGAAAAACCTCCGGGTGAAACTGCACACCCCATGTTTTTTCGCCTTCCACTTTGTAAGCCGCCAATTCCACGTCGTCGGTACTGGCGATTTTTGTAAACTCAGCAGGGATTTTTGTAATTGAATCACCATGCGACATCCAAATTTGTGAACCGGACTTTATGTTTTTAAATAATGGGTCATTTTTGTCAATAAAACTCAGATTGGCACGTCCGTACTCGCGCGAACCGGCTGCTTCCACATTTCCGCCTGAAGTGTAAGCCATAAATTGCGCTCCGTAACAAATTCCGAGTACAGGGAAAATACCTCGAATTTCGGTTAAGTCAGTTTTAAAAGCTGTTGGGTCATAAACCGAAAAAGGACTTCCGGATAGAATTACACCTTTAATGCCTGTAGTGTCTTTGGGAAATTTGTTGTAAGGCAAAATTTCGCAATACTCATTCAGTTCGCGCAGGCGACGTGCAATTAACTGTGTAGTTTGTGAACCAAAATCGAGGATAATAATTTTTTCCATGAAATGAAATTTGATAGGGATGTTTTGGAGTT
>JAYRXP010000412.1:0-7898 GCA_041917395.1 Paludibacter sp. | reverse complement strand
TTCGCGAATGTAGGGTAATGCCAGAAAAGCCAGTGTGCTCACCATTCCGCCAATCATGATAAACGGACGGCGACGACCACCCATAAACCACACATTATCACTCACCAAACCAACAATGATTTGTCCGAAAATGCCGGCGATTGGTCCTGCCAGCCACACAAAAGCCACTTCGTGAATGTCGAGGGCGTATTTTTTTGATAAAATCCAGCTCAGGGCCGCAATCTGTGTCGAAAGTGCAAATCCTACAGCTGTAGCGGGTAAAGCCAACAGAGCCAAAAACGGATTACTGAGTTTTTTCTGTGCGTTTAACATGTTTTATTTCGTGTTTTGAGTTTCGTGATTAATTTGCAATAATACGGTATTTTTGCATTTAATCAAATACTCTAACTTGTTTTGAAACTTAGAATCAGTGCAAACGTTTGCTAAAAATCACTTTGTATTAGCTTCAAGAAACAACGAAGTCAATCTCGAAACGGCAAAATTATCCAATTCGTCCTTTCTGATTTCAATCAAATTGTTCAAAAAATCATTCTTTTCGGAAATATGAACTGTAAAAAAGCGGGCAAAAATGCGCTGATGCGATAAGATATGTTTAAACGTTGATGTCATGGAACTGACTTCAATATTGCGAAGGCTGGCAAACAACTCATTATCAGCAATTTCATTGGCCGTCAAAAGTCTGTCAGACTCAACAAGCGGAAACTCAAACAGATTTTGCCAGATATCCTTTTCGGTACGTTTTTGAATGAAAATTTTATCCTGATATTCGATATAAAAGTAGTTGAAAAAACGCTCCCGAACTTTTGTTTTTGTTGCTTTTACGGGCAGATTAGCTACCAACCCAAGTTTATAAGCCTCGCAAACCGATCTCAGTGGGCAATGCTCACAATCGGGCTGAACAGGTACGCATTGCAACGCACCAAACTCCATAATGGCCTGATTGTGAAGCCCGGGATCTTTTCTATCGAGCAATTCATCAGCGAGTTGTGCGAATTCCTTTTTCCCGTTTGTGCTATCGATAGCCGTTTCCACACCAAAAACCCGCGAAAGCACACGATACACATTACCATCTACCACAGCATAAGGCTGATTATAGGCAAATGAACTAATGGCTGCCGCTGTATATTCGCCAATTCCTTTTAATTGAAGAATTTCGGGGTAATTTTTCGGGAAAACTCCCTGGTATTTTTCAGCAATAATCTGTGCCGTTTTATGTAAATTCCGTGCACGGGAATAATATCCAAGTCCCTGCCAATAGCGCAACACTTCATCTTCGGAAGCAATGGCAAGTTCAGTCACGTTTGGAAATCGCTGAATAAAATGCAGATAATAATCCATTCCCTGATTCACACGTGTTTGCTGTAAAATAATTTCCGAAATCCAGATGCGATACGGGTCGGAAATATCGCGCCAGGGCAATTCACGTTTATTTTGGTTATACCAATCTGAAAGCGCTTTTGAAATATTATTTTGAGGCATTTATGATTTAATATTTTGAGAATTGAAGAATAAACTACATAGGGCACATTAGAAAAAACTTAAGTGCCTTATGTGGTTAGTTTTGAACGAAAACAAGTACCTTTGCATATTGTTTTACAAAAATACGACTTTTTAATTAAAAAAATTAGAGAAATGACATTCAGTCAATTAGGTATAAACGAGTCCATTGTTCAGGCATTAACCGAAAACAGGATAACAGAACCGTCCGACATTCAGATCAAAGCCATTCCGCATATTTTTAAAAATTCAACTGATTTAGTATCGGTTGCACAAACCGGAACCGGAAAAACGGCTGCATTTTGTTTGCCAATTTTGCAAACAATCGACCCCAAATTACCAAAAATTCAGGCATTGGTTTTGGTGCCAACCCGCGAACTGGGACAACAGGTTGCCCGCGAATTCTTCCTGTTTTCGAAACATATTCCGCGCGTTTTTACCGAATGTGTGTATGGCGGCGTTCCTATCGATGAGCATATTCAACGACTGCAACGTTCAACACACGTTGTTGTAGCCACTCCGGGGCGCTTACTCGATTTGCTGGAGCGGCGGGCATTGAGCCTACAGGATTTAAAATTTTTGGTGCTCGACGAAGCCGACGAAATGATGAATATGGGTTTTAAAACGGATATTGATAAAATCCTGAGTTCATGCAAAAGCACTGTCACAAAACTGCTTTTCACAGCCACCATGCCGGCAGATGTAACCAAAATCATAGCCGACTATTTACGACAGGATGCAATTGAAATTCGCATAAATGCTACTGAATTTATCAATCAAAACATTGAACATCAGTTTTTAATTTACAAGCAGGGCGAAAAGTTGGATTACCTGAAAGCATTCCTTTCGGAACGAAAAGAACAACGCGGAATTCTGTTTTGTCGCACAAAAACGGCTGCTAAACGTATTTCGAAACAATTAGCCGGTTTCGAAGTTGCGGCCGATGCACTGCATGGTAATCTGAATCAGGAAATGCGCGATAAAGTAATGCGCGGACTTCGCAAAGAGCGTATTAATTTGCTGATTGCTACTGATATTGCTGCACGTGGCATTGATGTAAAAGAACTGGATTATATTGTTCATTACCATTTGCCCGAAAAGTCGGACCAATACACGCACCGCAGCGGACGCACCGCCCGTGCCGGAAAATCAGGCATTTCTGTTTGCCTGATTAAAACTGAAGAGTTGCCCGAAATTAAAACCCTGGAAAATGACTTAAAAATCAATTTTTCAGAAATATCGGTTCAGTTATTAAACGAAGTTAAACTGACTCATCCGATTGGAATTCACCTGAATATCGGACTCACTCAGGGCTTTCTCAAATCCACATTAACCGAGTTTTTGGTCGAAGAAGCAGGAATGAGCGCAGGTGATATTAAGAATATTAAAATTGAGGACAACAAATCGTATTTTGAAGTTTCGGCCCGCTACGAAAAACAAATTCTGCTTAACCTGAAAGGCTATAAAATTGCCCACCGGAACATTAAACCTGAAGTGATAGCTGTAGAGAAGTAAATTATTCCAACTCAATAACCGTAATGCCGGCACCACCAAACTGCACATGCTCGTCGCGGTAAGTGGCAACGCCATGAACTGTGCCGAGGTATTGGCGAATGGTTTGACGCAAAGCACCTGTACCGGTTCCATGCAGTATGCGCACCGAAGTCATGCCTACCATTATGGCATCGTCGATAAAATAAGTAACAGCCTGTAATGCTTCGTCGACCCGCATGCCGCGCACATCGATTTCGGATTTAAAGGAGAGTTTGCGCTGACGAACTTCGTCGTTTGTGTTTTGAGCTATCGAATCGTATTTATTTTTTTCCTTTTTTATTTGTGCATTGCTTACGGCTTCCAGTTTCGAAAGCTTTACTGTCGATTTCATTTGTCCGAAAGCCACAATCGCGTTTTTATCCTGAATTTCGAGAATAGTTCCGGTTGCTGTTTGGCCTTTTAGGCGGACAGAAGCCCCCACTCCAACCCGCCCCAAAGGGGCAGGAGACTGCGGGTTCTCAATAGTTTTCTTGTTTAGAAGTGGCGTTTTCAATTCCCTTTTGTATGGTTCTTGTGCGCTCTTTCCCTCTCCCTTGGAGAGGGTTAGGGAGAGGCCGAATTCTTTTAACTCCTTCCTCACTTCCTTTGTTTTCTCTTTCTCTGCCTGCGCCTCTTTAATCGCCCGAATGGTATTTTCAATTTTCGCATTGGTATCGTTCAGCAAAGCCTGCGCTTCCGTTTTTGCTTTTTGAGTGATTTCCTTACGAAGCTTGTCGATACCGGACATTTCGGTTTCATATTTCGCCAGTGTTTCTTCTAATTTCTTTTCTTTCAGACGAATATCACGCCGTTTGTTTTCCCAATAGCGTTTATCACGAACAATATCCTGCAAGTGTTTATCGTAATCCATGCGTTCGGAACCTACTTTTTCGGCTGCATCGGCAATTAAATCCTCGGGCAAACCGATTTTTCGGGCAATTTCCACTGCAAATGAACTACCGGGATTGCCGATACTCAACTGAAAAAGCGGTTGCAAATGTTGGCGGTCGTAAAGCATTGCACCATTTACAATACCTTCGGTTGCATCGGCATACAGCTTCAGGTTGGTGTAGTGCGTGGTAATCACCCCAAAAGCTTTATTGCGATTAAAGCGTTCAAGCGTAGCTTCAGCCATTGCACCACCAATCATGGGTTCGGTACCTGTACCAAATTCGTCAATCAACAGCAAGGTTTTTTGGTTGCTGTTTTTAATGAAAAACTTCATATTCAACAGGTGCGAACTGTAAGTCGAAAGGTCGTTTTCGATGGATTGTTCATCGCCGATATCAATAAAAAGACGTTCGAAAATACCTGCCCTACTGCTATCGTGCACCGGAATCAGTAAACCGCATTGCAGCATATACTGCAACAATACCACTGTTTTCAGACAAACGGATTTTCCACCTGCATTAGGCCCCGAAATCAGCAAAATTCGCTGTTTTTCGTTCAGAACAATATCCAGTGGTACAATTTCTTTCTTTTGCCGGCGCAATGACAAAAACAGCAACGGATGAATCGCTTTGGCCCATTCTAACTGACAAACCGCATCCATACGTGGTTTGATGGCATTAATCTCGATAGCAAAAAGTGCTTTGGCACGCAAAAAATCAATCGTTCCCAAAAAATCCTGCGAAGCATTTATTTCTTCGAAATAAGGTCGTAAAAAGTTGGTAAACTCCACCAGAATCCTGATTATTTCGCGCCTTTCCTCCGCCTCCAGTTCGCGAATGCGGTTATTAGCTTCCACAACCTGCTGTGGTTCGATAAATACGGTTTTTCCAGTTGCCGATTCATCGTGTACAATTCCGCTGATTTTGCGCTTAAAAGCCGGTGAAACAGGAATCACCAACCGACCATCGCGTATAGTGGGCGCCACATCTTTTTCAACATAACCATCGGCTTGTGCTTGTCGCAAAATGGCATTAAGTGTACGAGAAACCGAATTTTCCACTTGATGAATATCCTTTCGGATACGGGCAAGTTCGGGTGAGGCATTGTCTTTCAGTTTACCAAATTTGGTGAGCAAACTATCAATTTTGCGAATAATCTGCGGAAAAGTTTCCGTTCCGGGCAATAATTCCGAAAGGTATGGATAGGGATTTTCTTCATTTTTGGTTAAAAACGACACTAATTTTCGCACCGCTTCCAACGCACGCCAGAGCCCGAAAACCTCCAATTCGTCAAGAAAAAGCCCTTCAACCCGCACCCGTGACAATGCCGGACGAACATCATAAAAATCGCCGACAGGCAATTCTTCGCCATCGGTGGTCAACACACGGAGCATCTCGTCGGTTTCGTTCTGCAAGCGGTTTATTGTTTCAAAATCGGATGAAAACTGAATGCCGTCCACTTTCTCAGAGCCTAATGTACTGATACATTTATCCTTCAGCAACTGCCGAATGGTGCTGAAATCTATTTTTTGTTCGAAATGAGATGGATATAACATAGACCCCTAACCCCTAAAGGGGAATTAATTTGTTTGTTTTGGTTTAAATGAAACTAATGGTTTACATTCACCAAATGGAACAACCTTGGTTCTCATTTTGTGCTTCGAATCTATTTGAAAATATCTCGATAAATTCTGAGTTTTTTCAAAGAAATCATTTTCTGTTTCAGATTTTTGATGATAATAAATCTTCACTGAATTGAAATTTACATGTTCGAAAATATGAGTAAAAAGCAATCTATCAGATAATCCACAAGAATGCCCCATTATATAGACATCAAACTTATCAGTATCTAAGAATTGAAACAATTTTTTATAATTCGATGTTTGCAAATAAGCAAATGATTTCATGTGTCTTAGATATGTATTACTGTTTAATTTTTCAATTTTCACATATCGTTCATCAGTTTCATCTCCATATCCAAAAATGATATTATTATCATTCAATTTCCCATGAATGTAATTCACATAATTATTTTTAACGTACTTTTCAATTGTGTCTGTGTAATTAAAATATAGAATATTGAATTGAAATTTACTTTCTGAAAAATTACTTGTATCCAAAATTTCACTAAAGTGATTGAAAATCTCATTGTCAATATCGCATTGTTTTGGTAAAGAAATGAGCAAGTATTCAATTAATTCATTCTTAATTAAATCCATGAATTTATTTAGTTCCTTTACCATTTCTATTTTCTTCTTTCCTTCTGTCACACTTAAATCTGGATAAACTAACAATCTTCTAAAATACATTCTTTCAATATCCACCCAATTATAGGTTTCAATTTCATCAATTATATCCGATATAAAAATATGCTTACCTTTTACATTGAATTTGTAATCACTATTATCATAGCTTTTTATTTTTCTATATTCTTCTACTGAAGTTATATCGGTATAATCAATGTTGGTTTCAATCTTGATTAAACCACTCTCTCTCTGGCCAAAAGGTAATTTAAAAACTTTATCAATATGCCATAAAATAAAGTCTTTATAGCTTGTCTTCAACCCATGAGCCAAGTCAAAGCCATTACCAATTATAACTAATTTATTCATAATATCGATTTTGAATACTGTATTTTACTCCCCTTTAGGGGTCGGGGGTGTATTATATTTCTTCGCCTCTTCCCAAATTTCATCCATTTCGGCAAGCGTCATGCTTTTCAGGTCACGCCCCTGCGTAATGGTTTTGGATTCGAGGTAGTTAAAGCGACTGGTGAATTTCCGGTTGGTGCGTTCAAGCGCATTTTCGGGGTTAATGTCGTACAGGCGGGCTGCGTTTACCAGGCTAAACATCAGGTCACCAAACTCAGCTTCCATTTTGTCTTTGTCCATTGCCGCCACCTCGGCTTTGAATTCATTAATTTCTTCCTGCACTTTGTCCCATACCTGTTCGCGTTGTTCCCAATCGAAACCCACGCTCCGGGCTTTATCCTGAATGCGATGCGCTTTTATAAGTGCCGGAAGCGACACAGGCACACCCGAAAGCACTGTCTTGTTTCCTCCTTTTTCTTTCAGTTTGAGTTGTTCCCAGTTTTGTTCCACTGTTTTTGCATTGTTGGCTTCGGTTTCACCAAAAACGTGCGGGTGACGATATATTAACTTCTCATTGAGCGATTTACACACATCATAAATATCGAAATTGTTTGTTTCGCTGCCCATTTGCGAATAAAAAACCACGTGCAGCAACAAATCGCCGATTTCTTTTCGTATGTTTTGCATGTCATTGTCGAGAATGGCGTCGGCAAGTTCGTAAGTTTCTTCAATGGTTTGTACACGCAAACTTTCGAAGGTTTGTTCTTTATCCCACGGACATTTTGCGCGTAGTTCGGTCATTATTTCGAGCAATCTACCGAATTCGCTGAGTTTTTTATCTAATGTGTTCATTGTGCTGAGTTTAATAATTGTAATGCATTTGATTTATCGCTGTGTAATTGTACAACAAGTTCATCCAGCGAATTGAATCTCTGTTCGTTACGAATTTTATCTGTGAAAATTATTTTTATTTCCCGGTTGTAAATATCGGCATCAAAATCAAAGATATTGACCTCGAGCGTGGTGTTGAGTCCATCGCTCACGGTAGGTCTGACACCAATATTCATCATTCCCGAATACATGGAACCGTCAACTACTGCTTTTACAGCATAAACTGCCGGTGCCGGAATAAGTTTTCCGGAATCCGCAACCTGAATATTTGCCGTAGGGAAACCCAGTTTACGACCAATTTTAAAACCCTCGGTCACTTTACCATCAATGCAATATTTATAACCTAGTAATGCATTTGCCTTTCGAATGTTGGCAGTTTGCAGCGCGTTTCGTATATCCGACGAACTGACGTGACTGAATTCCGGCATCGAAAAGCGTGAAGCCTGAATCACATCGATTCCGATTTCGCGGCCGTACTTCAGGTATTCAGGAAATC
>JAYRXP010000411.1:0-1618 GCA_041917395.1 Paludibacter sp. | reverse complement strand
CATCAAAATGTCCTCCGGGGTATGGCAGGTATTTTATCGAAAAAAACTATATGTTCGGATTTAAAGATGTAACTGCTGATAATTGGCGGGGAGTTCAGATTGATAATACAGTAAATGCCGATAGCTGCAGGTCATTGCAGCCAATTGAGTCGGCAATGGTTACAACACATTCACCCATAAAGGCTTATGAAAATGTGTTGACTACAGCCGGAGCATCCTTGATGCGCGATAAAGTAGATCGGCGAATTGTTGGTGAAGTAAAGTCGGGAAAGGCTACGTTCAAAGGGTCAGTTGGTGGTACGTTGGGCCTTATCGACTCTCAAAGCGATGTGGGCGGGTGGCCTGAATATAAAAATGGAGCAGCACCTGCTGATAGCAACGAAGATGGAATTCCCGACGGTTGGCTCGAAAAAAAATATCCCGGAAAAACAGCAACCGATATTGATAAAACGGGTTATACTTATCTCGAAATCTATTTAAACAGTATTGTAAAATCAATTACACGCAAACAAAAATGAAACCGTTATACCTGTTATTTTTTATAAGTTATTTTACGGTTAATGCGTTCGCACAGGTAGCTCCGAATACTATTATTGTTGACAGAGCGGGCACTGGTCATTTCAGAAATGTGCAACAGGCAATCGATTCGGTGCGGGCATTTAATCCTGCCGGTACGGTAACTATTTTTATAAAAAAAGGCTATTATAAGGAAAAACTGATACTACCATCGCATGTTTGCAATGTTCGTATAGTGGGAGAGGACCGTGATAAAACGATAATCAATTACGACGACCATGCCAATATTAATAAAATGGGTACATTCAAAACCTTCACGTTCAAAATTTCAGGTAACGACATTGTTTTGGAAAATCTGACTATCGAAAATTCGGCTGCACAATTAGGTCAGGCTGTAGCGCTTTTTGTCGAAGGCGATCGGATAAAATTCAGTAATTGCCGGTTTTTGGGTAATCAGGATACGATATATGCAGGTCGTGAAAACTCACGTCAGCTTTTCGAAAACTGTTACATCGAAGGTACTACCGATTTTATTTTTGGTCCTGCAACTGCCTGGTTCGAAGGTTGTACAATTTACTGTAAACGAAATTCGTACATTACGGCTGCCAACACTCCACAAACGATTTCTTATGGTTTTATTTTTAATAAATGCACTGTTGTTTTAGCCGATTCACTGACCGAAATGTATCTCGGAAGGCCTTGGAGAGCATATTCTATGACGGTTTTTATGAATTGTTCGTTGCCAAAAGGCATTGCTCCTGCCGGCTGGGACAATTGGAAGAATTCTGAAAATGAAAAAACCGTACGTTATGCCGAGTATAAAAATACCGGTGTAGGAGCTTCCACCAAACAACGGGTAAAATGGAGCAAACAACTCACTTCTTCTGAAGCCTCCGAAATAACTATGCAAGAGGTTTTTAAGCGCAGCGATAGTTGGAGTCCTGCAAAATAAAGCCATTTTTCCCCGACCTGTTGATAACTTTTGTTTTGTTCATCTTATTTTTTCATGTACTTTTGCAACTGATTTGGTATCGGTCATTCTAATTCTCTTCAGAATGCCGATAAAAGGGAATACGGTGTAAGTCCGTAACAGTACCCGCTG
>JAYRXP010000410.1:0-2265 GCA_041917395.1 Paludibacter sp. | reverse complement strand
CTGTAGACGAAATGCAGGAATTCTGTAAAGAACAAATGGTTAAGGGTGGACACTCAAAGTTTACTGCCTGGTTGTTTAGTCGGGGATTAAGACGTCTGAAACGTTGGAAATAACCATTATTCCGATTTTAATTTTAAGTAGAAACTAAAAACAAATTTATTGACACTGAGTACATTATTCTCCGACTTGGTGCTAGAGAAATTATGAAATACTACAGTACAAACAAAAAAGTAAGTGGCGCAAGCCTTGAAGATGCCGTTATAAAAGGTTTGGCAGAAGACAAAGGTCTGTTTATGCCTGATCATATTCTGGAAATTCCGGAGTTGTTTTATGAAAACATTGATAAAATATCGTTCGAGGAAATGGCATATACAGCAGCATTCATGCTGTTTGGTGAGGATGTGCACGCCAACATGCTGAAAATGATTGTGCACGACACGCTCAACTTTGATGTACCTCTGGTAAAAGTTGAAGAGAATATTTACAGTCTGGAACTTTTTCATGGTCCGACTCTGGCATTTAAAGATGTAGGTGGACGGTTTATGTCTCGAATGTTGTCGTATTTCATTCAACGTCAACATGATAACAACAAACTGGTAAATGTATTGGTGGCAACTTCGGGTGATACCGGAAGCGCCGTAGCCAACGGGTTTTTAGGAGTTGAAGGTATTCACGTCTATGTCCTTTATCCCAAAGGATTGGTTAGTCCGATTCAGGAATGCCAGTTTACAACCCTGGGGCAAAATATAACCGCTCTGGAAGTCGATGGAACATTTGATGATTGTCAGGCATTGGTAAAAGCGGCTTTTATGGATGAAGAGCTGAATGCTAAAATGAAACTGACTTCGGCTAATTCTATCAATGTAGCGCGTTTTCTGCCACAGGCTTTTTATTATTTTTATGCGTTTGCGCAACTAAAAGCTATTTCGGAAGCTGCTGCCAAAAACATGGTGGTTTGCGTACCGAGTGGAAACTTCGGCAACATTACGGCCGTACTCTTTTCAAAACGAATGGGACTACCGTTTAAACGCTTTATTGCAGCCAATAACCGGAACGATATTTTTCTGGAATATTTGAAAACCGGCGAATACAGACCACGTCCTTCGGTACCGACCATTGCTAATGCTATGGATGTGGGTGATCCAAGTAATTTTGCCCGCATTCTTGATTTATACGGACATTCGCACAAAGCAATCTCAGCAGAGATAAGTGGTGTGAGCTATACCGACGAACAAATTGCCGAAACCATGAAATCGTGCAAAAAACAGACAGGATATTTACTTGACCCTCATGGTGCCTGTGGTTATCGTGCTTTGAAAGAAATGCTTCAGCCGGGCGAAGTTGGTGTTTTTCTGGAAACTGCCCACCCTGCAAAATTTCTTGAAACAGTAGAAGGAATTTTAGGTGAAAAAGTAGAAATCCCTGAAAAATTGCAGGAATTCATGAAAGGTGAGAAGAAAAGTGAACCAATGACTAAGCAATTTGCTGATTTCAAAGCATATTTGCTTGGAAAAAGCTGATTAAAAAATGAGAAATTATGAAACTAAGAATTTAGTTGATTAATATACTTAAAATTGCAAATGCATAAATTGTAAATAAAAAAAATGTTTTCAGGAATAATTGAAGAAGCAGCTAAAGTGGTTGCCTTGCGTAAAGAGCAGGAAAATCTGCATTTGACCATGGAATGTTCATTTGTAGATGAATTAAAAATAGATCAGAGTGTAGCCCACAATGGTGTTTGCCTCACAGTGGTTGAGCTAACCGACAAAACGTACACCGTAACTGCAATAAAAGAAACGCTTGAACGCACTAACCTCGGCAAATTAGTTGTTGGAAATAAGGTAAATCTCGAACGCAGCATGTTGATGAATGGTCGTTTGGATGGTCACATTGTTCAGGGACATGTGGATCAGACAGCAGTTTGCACGGATGTGAAAGAGGCAGACGGAAGCTGGTATTTTACGTTCGAATATGCATTTGACAAGGAAATGGCTAAGCGTGGTTATATGACTGTTGATAAAGGTTCGGTGACCGTTAACGGAGTTAGCCTCACCGTTTGTAACCCAACTGAAAACACTTTTCAGGTGGCAATAATTCCATATACTTACGAACACACAAACTTTCATCAAATTGAAAAAGGCTCCGTTGTAAATATAGAATTTGATATTATCGGCAAATATGTAAGCCGCATGATGTCGTTTTAACACAATTAACTTTTTTTGTAAAGGTCGGGCAAACTAAACCCGACCTTTGTTGTTTAAATGT
>JAYRXP010000409.1:0-4077 GCA_041917395.1 Paludibacter sp. | reverse complement strand
TATCCTCCGGCCGAATGCCCCGAAAGGAAAATCTGATCGTCGTCGCCGCCGTATTTTTCAATATTCCTGAAAACCCAGGCCACAGCCGCTGCTGCATCTTCGATATAAACGGGACATTTCACCACCGGATTTCGCCTGTACTCCACACTTACAACAGCAAATCCCTGTTTTGTTAGCTTCTCGGGAAGTTCTTTTTTTCCACCAGTCAAACTGCCACCATGAAACCATACTACAGTTGCAAATTCTTTTTTATTTACAGGATAATAAATATCCAATTGGCAATTCTGAATAGCATATTCGTCCAGTTTTTCGAGCTTTGCATCCCGATACGGAATTTCTTTCTCTATTTTATACTGTAGCGTATCCGGTTTTTCTTTCGCAAAAAGCACAACAATGCTAAAAGCCCAACATGTCAATATTGCTAAACGTAAATGTCTCATTTTCTTTATTTTGATAATTACCTGTCTTATAATTATGAATTATGCATTATGAATTGTGCATTATGAATTATGCATTATTAATTATATCCTTCATTCTGCGGGAAATTTGTTTTTCCCATAATATCTATCTGACTTTGAGGGATAGGCAGACGCACATGAAACGGCTGAATATTTGTCCGTATCAAAGTGTCGAGTGATAAAACCAGCGTACCTTTTTTTACAAATTCGCCACCGTATTTTTTCACCCGATCAACTAACAAGCCTTTACGTTTAAGGAAGAACCATCGGTCGCCCTCGAAAGCCAACTCACGCGCATGTTCTTCAATTATCATATCCATAGTAACACCACCTGCGGGAATGGCTGTATTGCCGGCACGCACCCATGTTTTGTTGTAATAATAGGCGGTGCTATCGGCTTTTCCCAGATTCAAATAAGCTTCAGCTCCCATCAGATAGGTTTCGGGCAAGCGATAAATAATTATGTCTTTAAATGACTGCGTTTCGCTCGCAGATACCCGCGTCCAAGAATCATTGAATTTGGTACAGGCCGGATGCAGGTTCAAATACTGAGCACTGTTTGTTACCACAATGGTATCGCCCAGTTTTTTTCCGCGGGGTAATCCGGCTGCATTGTTGTAAGTCCACGCATGTTTGTAGTAGGCTTTGTAGCGCATATCCCTGGTTTTGTCGTACAATCCCAGCAAATACGCATTGGGGAAAATACGTCCCCAAGGATAAGCACCCGAAGCAAAATCGATGGTCATACCCTGTTCCTGATTGTACAATGGCATAAAGTAAAGCGCCATGCGGTGACCTGAAGTAGAGCCGGTAGTCGGACTCAGAAACCAACCGCCATTGCTTTTGCTCCATTGCGATACTAAAATAGATTCGGTGTTGGTAGGTCCATTCAAATCAGGGCTATTAAATACATCTGCCACATTGGGCATGAGCGTATATTTTCCACTTTTATCGATAGCATTTACCTGATTAGCAACTTCCTGCCAGTTTTGTTGCCAGGCGGCTACTTTTGCTTTGATATGGCGGGCAACACCCTGCGTAAATCGTCCGGGTTGCGTTGTGTTCCACGATAGGTGGTTTATGGCATAATCCAAATCTTCGTTGATTAGTTTGAAAACCGAATCGGGCACAGCCGGCGTATATTTAATAGAATCGTTTACGTTTTCAGGTGTGGTGACTCTTGTTGTCAGATAAACGCGGTCGTATTTGCGTATCAACCAGAAATAAGCATGCGCTCTGAAAACCTTTGCTTCGGCTAATGCCTGAATGGCTACGGGATCGGTCATATCTACTTTGGCGGCTGTGGCAATAACTAAATTAGCATAGCCGATCATCGCATATTGCTGACGCCACAAAGCGCCCACATTACCTGTGGTAGGTAGTAGATTAGCATAGCGACCAAACTGCGGAATACCTGTACCCGAACGCACAAATGAAATATCATCGCCAATAAGCATATTGGTCCACAAAGTGGTTTCGGTATCGGAATTGGTACGGAAAAACTCACGATCCTTGTAATACATAGCCAACACGGCACTTGCCATTCCGGTAGGCGACGACACAATATAATCGGTGGTAACCTGTGTGTATATTTTTTCGTCCAACAAATCGCTGCACGACGAAAGCGTTATTATAACAATCAGTATAGATAAAAGCTTTTTCATTTCTTCCAATTATTTAAAAATTCGAGTTCTTTTTTTTATTTAAAATGATACATTCAGACCAACCACAAAGGTTTTGGGTTCGGGATAAGCCGAAGCACTTGCTTCGGGGCTGTACGACAGGAATTTTGTTTGTGTCCACAAATTTGTAGCCGTAGCGTATACCCGCAAATTATTCATTTTTAATCCATTAATTAGTTTTTTTGGAAAGCTGTAACCCAATGAAAGATTGCGAAGCCTAATGTAAGATGCATCCTGATAGGCCAGAGCCTGCATATAATCGTTCGTTCCCTGACGCGGACGCGGAGCCGTGTTCGAAGGATTTTCGAGCGTCCAGTAATCTACTTTTATACCATTTAAAGCCGCCGATAAATTTCCTCCCGAATTAGCATCATATAAAAATGGATTGAGTCTTAATGACCCTTGCTCTGTGTAAATATCGAACGAAAATTCAATACCTTTCCATTTTAGTGTCGACGAAAGAGCACCCATCCATTTGGGAGCACGATCCATAACCACTTTATCCAAATCATTAATTATCGTGTCGTTGTTAATATCTTTTACGCGCACATCGCCCGGTTTGGGTTTGTAAGTTCCTTTGTATTCGGGAATTACATCTCCCGTTTGCCAGATTCCATCGAATTGATGATAGTTGTATGCATCAATATTATGTCCGATAAACCAACCATTTGCAAGGTCGTTCACAGGTTTTCCGTCGGCATCTACAGCGCCATTAAGTGCCAGAATTTTATTCTGACTGGCCGTAAAATTCACATCCACATTCCATGTTAACTCTTTCGTTTTTACAGGTACAAAATTGAATGTAACTTCTATTCCTTTGTTTTGCACTTTTCCAATATTTACCAATTGCGAAGTATATCCCGAAGTTTGATTGATTGATCTTTCCATCAATAAATCGGTTGTGATGGCCTTGTAATATTCAATGGTTCCGCCAATACGGTCTTTTAGTATTCCGAAATCAAGACCAGCATTGAATGAAGTGGTTGTTTCCCATTTCAAATCGGGATTTTGCAGCTGTGAACTTGGCAAATAACCTACAAACGGATCGCCTGTGCCAAACTGAAAATAGTAGGAGTTGGCAAGTCCCTGGGCCTGATACGGGTCAATGCCCTGATTACCAACCGAACCATAACTCAGGCGTACTTTCATATTCGAAAGCCAGTCCTGCTCTTTCAGAAAATCTTCCTCCGAAGCACGCCACGCAAACGAACCGGCAGGAAATAACCCCCATTTATTGTTGACACCAAAAACCGTCGAACCATCGATACGGGCCGATGCTGAGAACAAGTATTTTTCCATTAAATTGTACCGTAAACGACCCATGTACGAAAGCAAATTACGTGGCTCAATGTAATTTCGTGGCGGATACAATTTGGCTGCCGAACCGATAAAATTGTAGCCCAAATCGTCGGACACAAATCCCGAACCGGTCATTTGGTTAGTTTCAGTGCGCTGCAAATTGGTACTTTGAACCAAAGTAATGTCGAATTTATTATCGTCATTTATTTTTTGATCAAAAGTCAGAATATTCTCAAGCAAATAATCGGTAAAATCCGTTGTTCCAATGCTTGCTAAACCAAGCACAGCCATTCCTTTTTCGTGTTTGGTATTCAGGTAGGTACCCTGTGTAGAATTTCGGTTATTTAAACTGGCATTCATTCGGTATTTTAATCCTTTCAAAATTTCCCAGTCAAGCGTTGCGTTAAGTAAAAAGTTTTTACTTTTTGTGTCATTCAGCTGATTTTTATTGTTCCAGAGCGGATTGTATTTCGAATCTTCGAGCACCGGAACGAGATTTCCCGACGCATCGAATGGATTGAATAGCGGCGACTCTGTAATAAATTTGCTGAACGTTTCGTCTTCTGCATTGCGGTACGAATAGGTATAATTGGAGTTGATACCGAAAGTCAGCTTTTTGGATAATTTTTGTTCGATGT
>JAYRXP010000408.1:0-5175 GCA_041917395.1 Paludibacter sp. | reverse complement strand
CTCAATCGGATATTGAAAAAAATCCAAATCTGAGACAAATGCCGGGTTGGTAATTTGAGTCAATTTAATTCGATGCTAATTTTTTAAAATTTAAGAAAATGAACAATAGATATAAAACAATATATAAGTTACCCGCATTTCTGTTCGTAATTTTTGCATTTAGTTCGATTTTTACAGGTTGTAAAGAGGAGGAGCCCGTTGTTGTTCCTTTGGATCCAACTATGGAGCTTACTGCTTCTGCAACAGAGCTGCAACTTAGTGAAGATAAAATAGATGAAGTTGCACTCACATTAACATGGACTGCAGCCCGCGATCAGGGATCGGATTTTAGTATTTCGTATCTGACAAAATTTGACGCTGCAGAAAATAATTTTGCGAATTGTATTTTGGAAAATCAGGGAGGTGATGTTTTTTCTAAAAGTTTCACTCACGGACAATTACAAAAGTTATTGACAAGCAAATGGAACAAGAAGACCAATGAATATGCTACGATGAATTTCAGGGTTATAGGCCAACTCACAGGACCAAAATTTATTAAACCTGAGGTTAAAACTATTACGATAAGGATTAAAACTTACGGTCCGAAAGTTATTCAGGCAGCTGGTCTCAAAATGTCGGGTACAGCGGTTCCTGCAGGTGCTACACTTTCGCAGACTATTGAAAACCAGTATTGTTATGCGTATTATGGCGCTTTAAGAGCTGGTAGTATCTATTTCCCGATTAATGCAGATGGAGCACAGGTTATTAGTCCGGTGGCAGCTGGCGAAAATGCAATAAACGATGGAAACTCGATGGATGTGCGAGTAAAAGCTGCAGCCGAAGCTGGTTCGTGGACTATTCCTGCAGATGGAACTTACCGTGTTGTGGTAGATTTGGAAAAGAAGACAACTACAATCTACTCATCGGCTAAAGACATTCAGCCTATCAAAGTACTGGCTACAACTACAGCTACAGAACTTACTCCAATAACATCGATGTGGGTTTACGGAGAAGGAACAGCATGGGCATGGGCTGATGCAAATAAAATGGTACAGAGCCTTGCCGATCCGAATGTATGGACATTCAATGCTAAAGCTATAAGTGGCAGAACCAAGTTTACCGTTGGATCAGCCGGAGCAAGTTATGCATATTCAGGTACTGCCAACGATGCGGCTGCAGCAGCCGATGTTTCTGCTGCTTTGGGTACTCCGCTCACTGTTTATGGTGGAACGTCTTCCAATTTACGAAACAGCTATATCAAGGTTCCAGCAGGTACTAACCTGATTATTCTGAACCTGAACACAATGACTGTTTTGTTGAATGTCCAATAACAATTAACGAAAGAGTCAGAACTGATTTATTGCTGTATTCCGGTTAGAAAACACGGAACTGTAAGTACTTCTCTCAGGAATACAGCAATAAATTTTATAAACGATTATATAAATTAGGAGATAGTTGTAATGTCTGAAAAAAAAACATATAGTTTGAAACCAAGGTTGTTGTATTTTTTTGTTTTAGGAGTGCTTTTCAATGTGTTATTTGCTTTTGCATCGTGCAAAAATCCGGAAATAATTGAACCACCAAAGAGTACCGATGGTTTTGCAGCCGATCCCGGTATTCCCGGTAATTATGTCGTTACGGTTGAGGCTGAAACACAAAAGATGTACAGAAATCCGCTGAATGGCTGGGTGCTTTATGGTGCGCCTAATGTGGCATCCGATTTTTGGACAAACCTTGATAACATTAATGTACCAGAGTTGTATTTTCCGGTTAAAATTAACGATTATGCGACTACTTTGTATGTTCGAACCAGTTGGACGGTGCTTAATCCAAGCGAAAATGTGTACGGTTGGGATACCGACGAAAAGCTTAAAGCGCTTATCAGTCAGGCACAACAGCGCGGATTGAAACTCGCATTCAGAGTGGTGGTTGACAGCAGGGATAAAAGTTCCGATTTCTCACCGGCATTTGTAAAAGCAGCCGGAGCACAGGGTTTCACTTCCGGAACGAACAATGCCCGCTGGACTCCGTATCCCGATGATCCGATTTTTCAGGAAAAATATACCAAGTTTGTAAAGGCATTTGCAAAAAAATTCAATGATCCAAACGTAGTAGAATTTATCGACGGGTATGGTTTAGGTAAATGGGGCGAAGGCCATACAATGAAGTACATGAATGGTGCCAACCGCGAAAGTGTGTTCAAGTGGATTGTCGATTTGTATGTTTCAGAATTCACAAAAGTTCCTTTGGTTATTAATTATCATCGGTTAATCGGAGCCGAACTCGAATGGGGTTCAGCCGATCCTCAATCCGAAACATTGTTGGACTATGCTGCCAACAAGGGATTTAGCCTGAGGCATGATGCATTTGGAATGACATCGTATTACGGATCATGGGAGAAAAAATATGCAGCTAAATGGAATTTCAAACGTCCGATCATTATGGAAGGCGGATGGGTTACATCTCAGCACGATATCACTCAGGATCCGCGCAAATACAAAACAGTGGCGGATGTTAGAAAAGGAGAATACGATGACTCGCAGGAGGCAAAAGTAAATATGATGGATTTCCGTATCGGCGAAATCGACTCATGGTTTAATAGTACTTTTTCGCTGGTGAAAAAGTTTATCGCCGAAGGTGGATATCGTTTGTATCCTGATCGCTTATCATTGCCTGCAATAGTTGCTAACGGAACTGCAATAAAAATAGCGCACCGCTGGAATAATTTGGGTTGGGGTTATTGTCCGAATAATATTCCGCAGTGGAATTATAAATACAAAGTTGCTTTCGGTTTACTGAATAAAAATAACGAAGTGATTTCAGTTACCGTTGATCAACAATCAGATCCTTCTAAATGGCTCAAGGGAGTGCCTACAGACTATACATTTAACACTACGTTGAGTAATGTGCCGGCAGGAACTTACACCTGGGTTGTGGCTATTGTCGACACGAGTAACCAAAATCAGAAAGGAATTGATATTTCTGCAAAGAAAAACGTAACCAGTTCAGGCTGGCTTAAATTGCTGGAAGTAAAAGTCAATTAACGCAGCTTTTTCTTTCGGAGTATTGTCAATCAACACACTGAATGATTGTAATTTGTATAACTTTAAAATTTTTCATATCATGACGATTTCACAAATTAAACAGCTCCTTGTATTACTTGTTATTGTGTGCTTTTCTGCTACAATGAGCGGACAAACAACCATCAAAATTCTGGCAATAGGTAATAGTTTTTCAGAAGATGCAGCAGAGTCGTTTGTTGATGACTTAGCAATTGCTGACGGAGTAAATATCATTATTGCCAATATGTATATTGGTGGATGCAGTCTCGAAACGCATTGGAATAACGCCAATACAAATGCTGCAGCTTATTCGTATCGGAAAATTGTAAATGGCGTAAAAACAACGCTGAGTAACAAAACGATACAGGAGGCGGTTCTGGACGAATCGTGGGATTATATTACATTTCAGCAGGTGAGCCAACACTCCGGAAAATACGTAACTTATTTTCCCTATCTTCCTAATCTGATGAACTATGTAAAAAATCTGGCAACAAATCCGAACGTAAAATATTGTCTTCATCGTACCTGGGCTTATGCTACCAATTCAACTCATTCGGAGTACGATTATTATCAGAAAAATCAGGCTGTAATGTTCGATTCGATTGTGAATGTTACCAATAAAGCAGCTGAAAAGGTTGGAATAAATATAATAATTCCTGCCGGAACAGCTATTCAGAATGGCCGAAGCAGTTATATCGGCGATAATTTTTGTCGCGACGGTTATCATTTAACTGTTGGACTTGGACGCTTTACGGCAGCTTGTGTGTGGTACGAAAAAATTGTGGGCAGATCGGTTTTAAATAATAAATTTATTCCGACGGGAGTTACAGCGAGCGAAGCAAATATTGCTCGTAACGCTGCACATTATGCAGTTCAAACTCCCGACGTAGTAACGTCGATGAAAGATTTTACTGCCGAAATACCAACAAATCAAATAAAAGCTGTTTACGTGAAGTTTGGGAATGCTACTACAGCGCAAAACTGGAACAATATTACTTCGACGGCAAATGGAGCTTCAATTGCTAATCTGATTGATATAGAAGGGAATACTACTGGTTTGTCACTCACAATAAACGATGCTTTCGGAGGAATAAATACATCAGGTCCGACTGCAACCACCACTTCGTACAATTTTCCGGCTACGGTTTCACAGTCCAGTTTTTGGGGAAATGCAGGTACCGTTTTTCAGGGACTTAATGAACCCACTGCAGGTTTTTTACTTTCCGGTTTCAAGACCGACGTAAGCTACGATTTTGACTTTTTATCGGCGCGCAGCAGTGCAACCGATAACAGAGAAACCACATTTACGGTGACGGGTACCAATCAGGCATCTGCTACTGTAAATGCTTCGAACAACACATCAATTATGGCAACTGTAGGAGCAGTAAAACCACTTCCTGATGGAACAATTACAATTCAGCTTGGTGCCGGAGCAAACAATACTAATGTGAATAAGTTTTTCTACATCAATGCATTGGTTCTTAAGCCTACTCCTGTTTCCGGATTAGCACAGTTTTCAGCAAATAATCTAAGGATTTATCCTAATCCGGTAAAAGATTTTGCACGTGTTGAAAACAGTACCGAACTTAAGAAAATAGAAATAACTGATATGATGGGCAGAAAGGTTTTTGCACAAGATAAACTCGATGTTTGTGAGCAGCAGGTTGATTTATCCATTCTTAAAACGGGTTTTTACGTGGTTAAATGTGCCGGAGGTTGTCTGCCATTTATGAAAATATAATCCGTTAAAGTAGAATTTTTCAGAATGAAATATACCGTGAGAATATACATTGTTTTGGTTGTATTTGCGCTTTTTGCAATACAGTCAGTAGCTGCTGTGAACCTGCTGGTCGAAACCGAGAGTTTCAAAGACAAAGGAGGTTGGGTATTCGATCAGCAGTCAATGGACATAATGGGTTCGCCCTATCTTATGGCTCATGGTTTGGGTAAACCGGTAGCTAATGCTACAACCGTTGTCAAATTTCCAAAGTCAGGAAAATACTATGTTTATGTACGTACTTTCAATTGGACATCGCCCTGGTACAATGGTGAAGGTCCCGGAAAATTCAAATTAAAAGTCGGCAAACAGGAACTGAATGAGTTGTTGGGATGCAAAGGTAACGAGTGGTTTTGG
>JAYRXP010000407.1:0-7505 GCA_041917395.1 Paludibacter sp. | reverse complement strand
CAACTGTGCGGAACATAACACCTGATTTATATCAATCATGGTTGGCGCTACAACCAGTGTGGTTTGTTGGGTATTGCTGTAAATTACTCCGTTTTTGTCGGTGCTCACAGTAAGTTGTACAGCATACGAACCGGCTATAGTTGGAGTGATTGTAGGGTTCTGAGAAGTTGATGAAGGTTGAAATACTAATGGTGCAGGGCCTGTGCTTGTCCACTGATACTGTACCGCTGTGCCGATTGCTCCTTCGTAATCGCCATAAAGCTGCAAGGGTGTTCCCTGGCAGCTTACGGGAGGAATGGTAGATATTGCGTCGAGTGTTCCGCCGCCGTCCATTAACTCCCTGAACGTAAAGATGGAACCGGGTGCACCGTTGCAGTTCGCATACCGAACCGGGCCAATCTGTATTTCTTTCACATTATTACAGTTGTCCCAGCTTAAACCTCCGTCCCAAACTTTCAGAACGGCATTTCCGGCCAGTTTAAGGGTCACCTTCTTGTCGAAATAAATGGTGGCTTTGGGTGTAAGATTCGGTGTGACAACCACTTTCGAAGTGTTTAAATAGAACAACACCCCCGAATTGTTTCCTGCCAGATAGAGTTTGCCATGAACATACACAGTGCCCATTGCCTGTGTTGTAATACCTGTAACAGGTATTGTAACCGTATTTCCATATTGAATGGTTACATCATAACTACCAGCTATCTGTCCGGGATAATTAGTGGCGGCAACCCACGCAGTTCCGTTGTAGGTCTCCCAGGTGGCAGCACTGGTCCATAAACCGCTTGAGCCCGAACGAAAATCACCTGCATTTTGCCCCCACAGCATTAATGTTGGAAAAACAACAAATGCTGCTACAAATAGAATTTTAATGAGGTATTTACGCTGATTTAAAAACATTTGACTTTGTTTTATAAAATAAAAATGTTGAAAACAAACAAGAGTCATTTGATGTATTTATCAGACACTACAACCCCAAAAAATCAACAGTTTGACGAGGATACATTCACTCAGGATAAGGCAGTTCTGCAAAAACAGAACTCAGGATAGCTAAACGGAGCAAATTTAATAAAAAAAGAGCAGGAAAACAGTGGTTTTTATGGCTATTAAAATGTTTAATAACATGTTTGAGAGGGCAGGATGTAATAATATTTATGTAGTCAAAGTTCTACACCAAACCTGTCAGCATCTTTCCAGAAAGGTGATTTTTTACGAAAACGGGATAATGGTTCGGCGTTTATTTCGTGCGTGATAATGCTTGTTTCATTTTCGGGACAACTGGCTAAGGGCATTCCCAGATAATCGAGCAAAGCAGAATGTCCGTTGTACGAAATTCCCACTCCGTCAGTGCCAACGCAGTTTACGCCACACACATAACACTGATTTTCGATGGCACGCGCCTGCAACAAAACATCCCAGCTTCGGATACGTTTTGCAGGGAAATTAGCCACAAAAATCAGCAAATCGTAAGCATTATCCACGTTTCGCGCCCAAACCGGAAAGCGTAAATCGTAACAAATAAGCACTTGTATATTAAAGCCTTTGTAATTTACCCGCAGCTTTTCATTTCCGGCCGAAAAGTATTTATGTTCGCCACCAACACTAAATAAATGCCGTTTATCGGCTGTCGCAATTTTTCCATCGGGGAATACAAAAAAACCACGATTATAAATTTTCCCGTTTTCTGTAGCCATAAAGCTGCCGGTGATTGCGAGTTGATAATTCCTGGCCCAAAAACTGAGCTTCTGAACGGTTGACCCGCTCATTTCCTCGGCCAGCTCAGGCTGTTCGGTACAAAATCCGGTAGAAAACAATTCTGGAAGCACCACCAAATCAGTTGTTCCTTTAATTGTGTCCAAATGGTTTTCGACAGCAGCAAAGTTTGCCGCTTTATCCGCCCAAACTATTTTATCCTGAATGATGGTTATTTTCATTACTACAAGTTCTATGTATTACTATACTCTGGTTTTTGCTTCACAAATATAGCCATAATTATCACACAGGACAAAAGCTCACTCAAATATCAGATTTCATCATGTCTGAAACTTCAACATCAAGTAAAATAAATATCAGAATGCCATATTTTGACACTCAAAACATCTATATTTGTACAAAATTCAAATCTAGATAATTATGGCAAAGGATTCATATTTCAGTCGGTATATATGGTTGTATGATACAATAAAGAGGGAAGAACCTATTAGTATTGAAAAATTGATTGAACTGTATAACGATCAGTATTATAGGGGAGATTTTTCAAAACCTATATCAAAACGCACATTTCATCGTGATTTAGCCGAAATGAAAGAATTATTTGGCTTTGAAATAAAATTTGACAAAGTCAAAAAAGGATATAAGATAGGAAATGATATTGATTCAAGTAAAGCCCTTCTGATTGATTCGTACCGGTATATTCATACATTTCAAAGCTTTAAGGACATAAGTAAGTTTATAGTCAGTGAAGCAGAAAAAACAGGAACTGAACATTTGTTAATGGTGCTTCAAGCAGTTAAAAATCGCACAAGACTCCGGTTTAATTACCAAAAGTATGTAAGTGATGGGGTTGAGACCAGGACGATTCATCCTTATTTTATCAAACAATATAAGTCGAGGTGGTATGTGATAGGTTTTGATAAAAAGGACAACAAGACTAAAACCTTTGCATTGGAAAGAATGACCCATGTTCAGCAGACATATGAAGGTTCGGCTATTTATGATGTTCCGAAAGCCTTTAGCCCGGATAACTATTTTCTCAACAACTTTGGGATATTCAGAATGGAAAATTTGCCGGTAGAAGAAGTTATATTATCGTTCAAACCCCTTAAAGGAAAGTTTATTAAATCAAATCCATTGCATCATTCACAAACTGAACTAATTGAAGATGAAAATGAGTATCGCATAAAACTCAAGCTGCAATTAACTCACGATTTCACAATGGAAATACTCTCACACGGCGACGAAGTTCGGGTTATTTCACCCGAAAGCCTGATCAATGATATTCGCTCGAAAATGGAAAATGCATTAAAACAGTATATTAACTAACAATTTTAAAAATTAAATTATGAATTCCGAGAAAGAATTAGAACAAATTTGGTCAGATTATTTAAAAAGAGATTTGTCCATGAATCTAAAAAATGTAATAGAAAGAGGCTATGTAGCTTGTAAAAATGAAAAACAGAAGGATATTTTGATTACTGGTATAAATCCTTCTTTCAGAAGTGGTTCGAAAAATAAGAGTTTATTTTATTCATTTGATAATGAATTGATTAATGAAAAATGGGATCCATATTGGAGTTCTTTAAAACGGATTATATATAATAAAGAAAACAGTAATATCGATTATAGAGAAAAATCTGCATACCTCGATATATTCAGTTTCAGAGAGCAGGATCAGAATTTTCTTAAAAAACAGATACTAAATTCTGAAGGTGGAATAGAATTCATTGCTAGACAATTAACATTAACACAAAAAGTAATTGAAGAAATAATACAACCGAAGGTAATTATCATAAAAAACAAAGAATCAGCTGCATACTGGGGTAAATATTCGAACGAAGGATTAATCTGGTTAGGATATGATTTTGAAAAGATTGAAGATTGTAACGCAGGTGAAATTTACAGAATCAAAGGATTCGTAAATAGCCCTGAAAGAATAAATAGCGGCTTGAATGAAACTAATTTAAAAAATAGCATTGTGCTTTTTTCTCACCATATTAATCAATACACAAAAAGGGAAAAACGGCCTACACCTGAGACAATATCAAGACTATTTGAATTGTACAAATAAAAACTTCTATAGCAAATCCCAAAAACAACACAAAAAGTTTTCGGGATTTTTTTTGCTTATTTTTTTTCAAAATGTCATATTTTGGCACAGAGCAAAAATATCTTTGCACCATAAACAATTAAAAAAAAACAAGTATATGAAAAAACGAATGCTTATCTTATTGATTTTGGGGTATCAAACTGCTAATGCTCAAATTTCGCTCGACAAACGATTTCAGGAAAATCAAATGAATGTGGTGAATCTATCTTCAACCTATTATTACTCAACAAGCATAAAAAATTCGATAATAAGTATTTACAGAGAAAATTATGCGTTTTATAAGTCAATTACATTAGTACCTCCTTCCAACTACTCCATCGGATCGGTAACGCTATCAGATAAAACTTTCAACAATTCAGTAGATATAGAATTTTTGGTAACCGTAAATAAGCTCAATGGCGAAGCAACTGATGCAGATTATTGCAAACAATTACTCTATAACGAAAATGGTCAGATAATTTATGACTTTGGCTCAGCCACAATTATAACCAGTTACTTTTTTAAAACAGCCTCAGGCTTAACCAAACTATTTTTACAAAGAATGACATTCAACCCCCAATACACCAACTATATTTATAGCACAGAAATTTACTCTTTGCCTGGTAATTATACAGGGGTATCAGCTATAAAAAGTCCGAACGAAGTACATGTAAATTACGATGCGGAGCGTAAAACCGTTGAGTTTTTACCAACTCAGGTTACCGATAATTTTATTCTGAAATTGTATAACCCCGAAGGTAGAGAGCTAATACAAAGACAGTATAATGAATTTAACAACGGAAAAATATCCATCAGTACAGAAAATCTGAATTCAGGAGTATATATTTTCAGTTTAAATGAAGTTTCAGGTAAAATTTTGATTAAATAGGAAATGGAAAAACAGGAAATTCTTTATACCGATGAATTTGGTGCAGTATACAATATGCTTAAAAAGAGTATTGTAAAAATGGGGGAATGTACAGGACAAAGTAGTTATACTGTAAAGTCGGGTACAGAAATTATTGAGAAATACTGTTTCAAATCAAGTGATTTGGTTGAAATCAATCTTCCGGATAGTGTGCAAATAATTGAAGAAGGAGCATTTACACATTGTTCGAAACTGGCTACATTAAACGTAGGCAAAGGTTTAGTTATGGTAAAATACTCTGCTTTTCAATATTCTACCAACCTGAAACACATCCATTTTCCTGAGTCTCTAACGACTCTTAAACCATACGTTTTTTATAACTGTTCGGGCAATCTCAGAGTGTCATTTGAGCCGGGCAATCAACATTTTTGTTCCGACAGTCAATTTGTTTATTCAAAAGATAAATCAAAAATTACACATGTTGTTGATAATTACAAGAATAAATATTTAACGATTCCGGATGGAGTTGTTGAGATTGCAAAAAGCGCATTTGCAAATACAATACGGATAATTAAGGTGCAGTTGGGTAACGATGTGAAAAAAATTGGAGATTTTGCATTTTGTGGATCAGGCCTGAAAGAAATTGTGTTATCAAAGAGTTTGGAAATAATAGGTGAAAGCTGCTTTAAGTATGTTCCGATAGAGCAATTGACAATACCTGAAAATGTGCATACCATTGGGAAATCTGCTTTTGCTGAATGCGAAAGTCTTATTTCAATTGACGTACATCCTGAAAACAGATATTTTAAATCTGTGAATGGTATTTTGTATACTAAAAAACTCAACAATCTGATTCTGTATCCCTGCAACATTTCATTTACATCATTTAAAATCCCTTCAACTGTGACTAAAATTTCGGCAAGGGCATTTTATGGAGCTTATAATCTTAATGAAGTCAAACTTAGCAAAAATTTGGAAGTCATTGAAGAAGAAGCATTTTACTGTTGTTGGTACCTGAGTAAAATAAGTTGGACTTCCAAATTAAAAAGAATCAAAAAGAAAGCATTTGTCAACTGTTCCACTTTGACAAAACTCATTCTGCCTGAAAGTTTGAAATACATAGATGAAGGAGCATTCAGTTTCTGTAAAAGTCTTGAATATGTTTATATTCCAAAAAACATATTGAAAATTAAGAAAGAGGCGTTTTTAAACTATCAGGATATTATATTTAAAATTCATAAGAATAATCCAAACTATTTAGCCAGAGACAATCGAATTTACGAAAAAAGAGAAAACATACACTACAGTGAATATTGGTTTGGAGGTAATTACGATCCGAATGCTCCTTTCTGATATGGGTAAAGTATTGTTGGTTAAATGCTTTATCAACTCATTTCATACGTTATTAGGGAAATGCTTGTCTACCAACTCAAAATCACTTTACCACATTCGCCGCTTTCCATAATATCGAAACCTTTCTGAAAATCGTCGATACTGAAGCGGTGAGTTATAACCGGTGTGAGGTCGATACCAGTAATAAGCATTTGCTCCATCTGATACCATGTTTCCCACATTTCGCGGCCGTAAATTCCTTTGAGGGTCAGGGCTTTGAAAATAATTTTATCCCACTGAACAGTAGTTGAGTTTGGTAAAATTCCCAACAAAGCAATTTTTGAACCGTTGTACATGTTTTCGATCATACTTTCGAAGGCGATGGGCGAACCCGACATTTCGAGTCCGATATCGAAGCCGTGCATGTGAAGTTTTTTTATTGCTCCTTCAATCGTTTCGCCGTTTCGGGGATTAACAGTCATGGTGGCTCCCATTTTACGTGCAATTTCAAGGCGGTAATCACTCAAATCGCTGACAACGATGTTGCGCGCACCGGCAAACTTACAAATAGCAGTTGCCATAGTTCCAATCAGCCCGGCACCGGTAATCAATACATCTTCGCCAATCATAGGGAATGACAAAGCTGTGTGAGTTGCGTTACCAAACGGATCCATAATTGCTGCTATTTCGTCGGGAATACGAGCATCCAGCCGCACCACATTTTCGGCAGGCAGCGACAGGTATTCGGCAAAAGCGCCATCACGGTTCACCCCAACGCCAACCGTATTTTCGCACACGTGCAACTTTCCTCGCCGACAGTTACGACAATGTCCGCAGGCAATATGTCCTTCGCCTGTAACGCGGTCGCCAATTTGTATATTTTTCACACCACGTCCTTTTTCCACCACCTCACCCACATACTCGTGCCCGATAGTCATTGGCGTTTTAATCGTACGTGCCGACCAGTCGTCCCATTTGTAAATATGCAAATCGGTACCACAAATGGCCGTTTTTTTTATTTTTATCAATACATCGTTGATTCCGACATGTGGCAATGGAATTTCTTCCATCCAAATTCCCTTTTCGGGACGAAGTTTTACTAATGCTTTCATTTTGACCTCCCCCTAACCCCCTCCTTCAGAGGGGGAAAGTGCAAATATTTTAGTGATGTTTGTGTTAATTAATTTTTATTTTTGAAACCAGATAAGAATGTTACTTGCTAAGTCCACCTCCTTTGGAGGGGGCAAGGGGGAGGTTCAACTCTCTTCCCACTTTTACAAATGCAGCTATACATTTATCCAAATGTTCCGGTTCGTGAGCAGCCGAAAGTTGCACGCGGATACGTGCCTGGCCTTTGGGAACTACCGGAAAATAAAACCCGGTAACATAAATTCCTTCGTCGAGAAGACGCGTAGCCATATCCTGCGACAGTTTTGCATCGTAGAGCATCACAGCGCAAATAGCCGATTCGGTCGGCTTAATATCAAATCCGGCCTCTTTCAT
>JAYRXP010000406.1:0-4114 GCA_041917395.1 Paludibacter sp. | reverse complement strand
GGAATTTGTGGATCAGAACCCGATTGGTCGCTCGTCGCGGTCGAATCCGGTAACGTACATTAAGGCCTACGACGAAATTCGTAAACTCTTTGCCGACCAGCAACTTTCGAAACAAATGGGTTATTCGGCATCGCATTTTTCGTTCAACACCGAAGGCGGACGCTGCGAGGAATGTCAGGGCGAAGGAACGGTAACGGTGGAAATGCAGTTTATGGCCGACCTCGTGCTCGAATGCGAGCATTGCCACGGTAAACGCTTTAAGCAGGACATTCTGGACGTTCACTACAACGGCGTCAGCATTTACGATGTGTTGGAAATGACCGTGAATCAAGCCATCGAATTCTTTGGCGAACACACCGGAACTACCGAAAAGAAAATTGTAAAACGTCTGAAACCGCTTCAGGATGTGGGTATCGGTTACGTAAAACTCGGACAATCGAGCAGTACTTTGTCGGGTGGTGAAAGCCAGCGCGTAAAGTTAGCCTCGTTTCTGGCCAACGAAAAGCCCGAGCCAACCATTTTTATTTTCGACGAACCCACCACGGGACTTCATTTTCACGATATAAAAACGCTGCTCAAAGCGCTCGAAGCACTTATTGCCAAAGGACACACGGTAATCATTATCGAACACAATGCCGAAGTAATAAAATGCGCCGATCACATTATCGATATTGGCCCCGAAGGAGGCGACAAAGGCGGTACGCTGGTTTACGAAGGCACACCCGAAGGCATTGTTGCCTGCGAATGTTCGTACACCGGGAAGTTTTTGAAAGGGAAGCTGTAAGGAGACTTAAATATTGCCGGCGACACTGTAAAAACACCCGCTTACACTGCCATAATTGCAGATGTAATGTTAAATATTGCCTGTTACACAAAAAATATTGCCTGTTACATTAAAATAATCGTTGCTCGCACTGCCATAATTGCATGTGGGAGCAAAAATATTGCCTGTTACATAACAAATATTGCCTGTTACATGCAAAATATTGCGTCTCGCAACATAAATATTGATAATTACACACCGGCAGACGCACATGGAAATAAACGCAACAGGGCTTTAACTTCCAAAACAAGCCCTGACACTCCCGAAGCAGCCTCCGAAGGCTAACCACACGCACCCTACTCCACCCCGACTGCCCTCCGCAGCAACCCCGACAAGGCTTACAAACCCGCTAAACATTTTCAGTATTTCCATAAAATTATAAAATTATTGTTTATATTTGCGGGGCGGGAAATACAACTGCGCATATTGGTAAATATTGCGGGTATGTGAACTTATAGGGTTAATAGAGATAATGAGGTCGCATATATTTGTGTTTGCCTTCACCTTAAAAAACAACATAAACCTATTAGACAAATTAGAAACTATAAGTCATCAGATATTTAGAATTTATTTTTAAAAATTCTATACACATTAATTTAGATCAACGAAATGAAACTTGTAACAAGAGATAATCTTGAAAGGTGGGCTGACACTACCTTTTCAAAAGCTGTTTTGCCTTATCTTATTTCAAGATTAGTAAGAGCAACAACACCTGCAAGTACAAAAGCAAATCTTCCTTCGGGAAGTGCAAGTTATATTGGTGGTTGGGACGGTATAGTGAATTGTGAAAGTGAAACTGCTTACGTACCTCAAGGAATTTCTTTGTGGGAACTTGGTACCACTTCTGACTGCAAAGGAAAAGCCGATGATGATTATGATAAAAGAAAAGCAAATCCAAATGGATTTACACCAAGTGATTCTGTTTTCATCTTTGTTACTCCAAGACTTTGGACAAAAAAAGATGAATGGATTGCAGCTAAAAAAGCTGAAAATTATTGGAAAGATATTAAGGTATATGATTCAATTGACCTAGAACAATGGCTTGATAATGCACCTTCTGTTTCTCGTTGGCTCGCTTCACAAAATGGAGTAGGAACGTATCCATTTGATGGTATTATGACGGCTGATGAATTCTGGGAAGAATGGTCAATTGGTCCAAAAGGATTGGTACTATCACCAGAATGTATAGTAGCAGGAAGAGAATATGAGAAAGACTTGTTATTATCAGCGTTACAAGGAGACCCAACAATCAAAGGAATAAAAGCATCAACGAAGATTGAAGCGATTGCATTTATAATTGCTTCAGCAAAATTATTTCCAACAGAAGAGTTTGACCGGTTTTTTTCCAAAGCATTAGTCGTTGATACTGAAGGAAATTTTCGTGGTATAGTAAGAAACAATATAACCTCTACTTTAAATCTCATTCCAAGATTTGATGATGCGCAACCTCTTTACTTAGCTGTATCTAAAGGAAACCACGTATTAGTTCCTCTAGGTGCAGATGATGACTTTAATCAAGATACAATTACTCTACCAACAATTGATAGAGATGGTCAAATCAATGCACTAATGAAGAGTGCCATATCAAAAGAAAACGCTGAGAAATTTTCTAGAGAATCTGGAAGAAATATTACTATACTCAAAAAATTACTTGGATTTCCGCACTACAAAGCAAAATGGATAGAGAATGAAAACATCCGTGAGATAATTCCTGCTCTTATACTTGGGAGATGGAATGAAACATTTGTTGGAGATATTGAACTAATTGAAAAGCTTTCAGAGCAAAAATATTCTGACTATTTAGTTATCCTAAACAAATGGAAAAACTTTGAAGAATCGCCCATTATCCAAATAGGTGAAACTTGGAGATTAACCTCGCCACTGGATTTGTGGACAGCACTTTCGTCTCAACTTTCATCTAAAGATTTTCAGAACATTCAAGACTGTTTTTCATTGGCATTCAAAAATGGAAATCCAATCATTGCACCTGAAGATAAAAACAGTTTTACGGTTTATTTCAACAAAAAATACAAATACTCTAATTGGTCAAGAGAAGGGCTAACACAATCTTTAATATTAGTTGGACGATTGGATGGACAAAAATTTCCCAATCTTGATAATTCCCAAATTTGGGTTGACAAGATCATTTTTGATTTACTCAACAATGCAAGTGGAGAAATGTGGATTTCCGTTGACCACGAATTACCTCTTATTTCAGAAGCATCCCCTGAAAGTTTTCTAAAAGCCGTCAAACAATCCTTATCAAAAGAGAAGTCAGAGATAATGGATATGTTTAAAGAGGAGGATGGTTTTATGGATAAAATAAGTCATCACACAGGTTTGCTTTGGGCTCTTGAGAATTTAGCTTGGTTCCCAGAATATTTAAGAGATGTAGGTTTAGTTTTGCTCCAACTATCCAGACTTGATCCCGGTGGCAGATTATCAAATAGACCAATAAATAGTCTTACAGAAATTTTCAAACCTTGGCATTTTCAAACTCTTGCATCCTATGATGAAAGAATGGAGATTTTAAAATACATTACAGAAAAGGAAAAAGAATCAGGTTGGAATCTACTAATTGGAATGTTACCCGAGGATCACGGCATTGCCCACCCAACACATAAAATGCGTTGGCGAATGTTTGATAAGAATACAAATCTCACGTACCCTTATCAAGAAATATGGAATACGCATTCAGCAGTAATAGAAATTCTAATAACCCATTTTGATAATGATGAAGAAAAATTTTCTCAACTTATAAAAGAAACAGCCAATCTTTCTTCTGAAGATAGAAAAAGGGTTTTAGATTGGGCTGAAGCTGTGTGCACAAATATTCAACAAGAGAAATATACAACTTGGGAAGGTATTAGAAAAATTTTATATCATCATAGGTCACATCCTGATACAGATTGGGCTTTGCCCGAAACTGAATTAGTGAGATTAGAGGCCTTATATTACAAAATTCAACCAACAGATGTAATCAATAGATATATTTGGCTTTTTAATGATCATTTTCCTGAATTTCCCGAAGGCTTTAGATATGACGATGCTGAATTTGAAAACCGACACGAGCAACAACAAAAGAAAATTGATGAAGCAAGAAAAACAGCTGTAAATGTTTTCCTTCAAGAATTAGGTTTGAAAGCAACCTTAGAATTACGAAAGCAAGTTAAAGAGTTTGGGCTTTTGGGTGGTGCTTTGGCTGTCGTAATCACAAATAATGAAGAAGTTATTACAGTTTGTG
The DNA here is from genome assembly GCA_041917395.1 of Paludibacter sp. Taxonomy (GTDB): domain Bacteria; phylum Bacteroidota; class Bacteroidia; order Bacteroidales; family Paludibacteraceae; genus Paludibacter. The sequence continues at coordinate 47 of JAYRXP010000406.1, read as the reverse complement.
AATGTCTGTATGACGATAAAAATCTTATTGGTTTTGCTCACAACTTT
>JAYRXP010000405.1:0-4810 GCA_041917395.1 Paludibacter sp. | reverse complement strand
ATGACTCAACACCAATGTAGGACGATTTACCTCAGCCACTACATTGGCTATGGTAAATGTTTTTCCCGAACCGGTAACACCAAGCAGCGTCTGAAACGGAATATTTCCGTTTAGACCATCTACAAGTTGACGAATAGCTTCCGGCTGATCACCGGTAGGTTTATAATTGGAAGTGAGCTTAAAAGGCATAGTTTAAATCCCGGTTTCTGCCATTGGCATCACGAGCATTAATATAATGTAGACTAATATACCCGGAAATCCGGCTGAAAAAATTGACACAAGTACGTAGCCAACCCTTACAAGTGTAGGGTCAAGGTTGAAGTACTCAGCAATTCCGGCACATACTCCGGCAATCATTTTGTTTTGTGAGCGACGTAGTTTCTTTTCCATATTGCAAAAATTGATTTGAATACAAAGAAACAAAAAAAATGACAAATTAAAATCTTTCTCCTTTTAAAAAATCATTTAATTTTGCAGCGCTCAAACAATTAAAGCCGGTAGCTTGTTTCACGACTAAATTTAAAATTAAAAATAATGCGTTTTCTAAAAATAACTATTTTCTTATTTTTCCAGTTTTCCGGTTTTTTTGTGTCGGCACAAGTAAGTAATAAAGTGCTGATTTATAGTGCATATATTAACGGCGATATGCATAAATGGGAAAATATAATTATTTCGATAGAGAAACATAAGCCAGCGACTGTCGACGAAAAACTGGAACTTATAAGTTATTATTATGGTTATACCGGCTATTTGTTGGGCATCAAAAACTACGATAAGGCGGCTTTGTATGTTGATAAAGGTGATAAACTGATTGCCGATGTGTTGAAATATTCACCTAAAAATGCGACGGCTTATGCTTTTCGTGGTTCGTTTATTGGCTTCCGGATAGGTATGAGCAAATTTAAAGCTATTACGCTTGGACCTGAAAGCAACCGGAATATCGAACGCGCTTTTGAACTCGAACCTGCTAATATACAGGCTTGTGTAGATAACGCAAACTCACTTTACCACACGCCACGAATTTTCGGAGGCGACAAACAGCAGTCGCTCAAATTGTTTTTGAAGGCGGCTGCACTGCTCGAGAAAAATAAACTAACCGAACAAAATTGGTTTTATCTGAATGTGCTCACGCTCACAGCCAAAAACTATGAGTCGCTCGGACAGTTGCAAAAAGCAAAACAAATTTATGAACGTATCCTCCATATTTCGCCTGATTATAAGTGGGTTAGAAATGAGTTGTATCCTTCCGTGCTCAGGAAACTAAGTTGACTTTTATTACCCTTTTGCTAAATATATTTAAATTTTCCATTATTTATATCGCGTGCGACATAAATATGCTATTTTTGTATCGCAAACGATATAAATATAAAAACAATAATAAATTATGGAATCAAAATTTTATGAATTTAAAGCTAAGTCTTTGCAGGGCAAAGAAGTTAGCATGGAAAACTTTAAGGATAAAGTAGTTGTTGTAGTAAACACAGCAAGTAAATGCGGTTTTACTCCGCAGTACGAAGGACTCGAAAATCTGTACAAGGACTACAAAGATAAAGGGTTAGTTATTTTGGGATTTCCCTGTAATCAGTTCGGAAATCAGGAGCCGGGAAGCGAAAAGGACATTGCTGAAGGTTGTTTGTTGAACTATGGAGTCTCTTTTCCGATGTTTACGAAAGTGGATGTGAATGGTGAAAATGCGCACCCTGTTTTCGGTTATTTGAAAAATGAACTAAAGGGCACATTGGGAAATATTATAAAATGGAATTTTACGAAATTTGTAATAGACAAAAACGGTAAACCTGTTAAGCGTTATGCTCCGATAACCAAGCCTGAAAACATGAAGGAATTAATTGAAAAACTTTTGAACGAATAAGTAATCTGTAACGATATGTCGTACGAGCAATTAAAACTCAGCAATCAGTTATGTTTTCCGTTCTATGCGGTTTCGAGGCTGATAACGCGGGCTTATCAGGATGATTTGGACGCACTTGGAATTACTTATCCACAATATCTTGTGTTAATGATTTTGTGGGAGAATGACGGCGTAGCAGTAAACGAAATTGCAGAAAAACTGATACTTAATACCAATACGGTTACGCCATTGCTCAAACGTATGGAAGTGTTGGGATTGATTTCGCGTGAGCCATCCAAAACCGATCAGCGTAAAGTGATAGTGAGCTTAACCGAAATAGGTAACGAAATGCAACATAAGGCTGCTCAAATTCCGGTTCGACTAATGCACAAATTGAATATTGAGCCAACTGAAACAGAACTCTCTGATATGTTGAGGCTTAAAAATCAGCTGAATACACTGATTGAAATTTTAAAAAACAACAATGAATAAATAATCAATATGAGAAAAATTATTTTACTTACATTCGCTCTTACACTTGCTGTTGCTTTATTGTTTTCGCAAAAACAAACTTCGTTTTATAACTTTAAAATGAAAGATATCAATGGCAAAGAGGTGAAAATGAATAAATTCGAGAAAAAAGTAGTGCTCGTGGTTAATACGGCCAGTAAGTGTGGCTTAACGCCTCAATATGAAGGGTTGGAGGAGATTTACAAGTCGCTGAACAACAAGGGCTTTGTTATTCTTGGTTTTCCGTGTAACCAGTTTCTGGGACAGGAACCCGGAACTTCAGAAGAAATTCTTGCATTTTGTACGAATAAATATAATGTGACATTCCCGATGTTTGAAAAAATTGAGGTAAACGGCGAAAACGCACATCCACTTTATGTTTTTCTGAAAGACGAGCAAAAACTTGAAGGCAAAAATGATATTCGCTGGAATTTCGAAAAGTTTTTGATTGACAGGGCCGGAAAAGTGGTGAAACGCTATGCTCCGAAAACAAAACCAGCTGATATAAAAGCAGATATCGAAAAACTTTTGGCAGAATAAAGCACAGGATACGATGAAAAAAAGGCTGTTTCAGAATTTAATGATTCCGAAACAGCCCTTTTTTATTTCAGTGCATTGTAAATTTTTTCGTATTCGGGAGTTTGTACATTGTACTTTTTGCCAAGTTCAATGACAATTCCGGTAAGTGTTTCTAGTTCTGTGCGGCGGTTGTTTGTGAAATCGCTATGCATGGACGATGTAGTGCCAAACGGAAGACGCTCGATGTGTTTTATCGTGGTGTCTATAATATCGTGTTCGAACTTTACTCCTTCGGCCTGAGCCATTGAGGCTATTTCGCGAAGTAGTTTAAGTGTCGTTTCTTTTCGTTCTGTCTCTGTTAACAAATCTCTGAATCCAACATTGAAATAGGATGTTAGCGTGGCTGTTACTGATATGAAAATAAATTTCCGCCAGATAATCATGCGAATGTCATTGCTCAGATTGGCTTTTATTCCGGCTTCGAGCATGATTTTTTCGATTTCCGGTAGTTTTGACGACGAACTTCCGGCATGTCCGAAATAAAGATCGTGTACGCCACCTGAACTTTGAACAACTCCCGGTTCGTTGAGACGGCCAACAATATAAACGCAACCATCCCAAACTTCGGTTTCGGGCAACAGTGTTCGTATGCGATTGCTGATATCCACACCATTGAGCAGTGGTAAAATCACAGTTTTGTTTCCTATGCAGGGTTTTATTTGTTCGATGGTCGATGTCAGGTCGTAGCTTTTCGAGCTTATTATAATTACATCGGCTATACCGGCTTCCGAGGCATTATCGGTGGCTAAAGCGGGGTGGGCAATAAATGTTCCGGTTTCGGTAATTACGGTCAACCCTTTTTCCTGAATTTTGGAGAGATGTGCTCCACGTGCCAGAAAGATAATTTCAACATCGTTACTTTCGGCATATTTTTGTGCGAGTAAACCACCGTAATATCCACCTACACCTCCGAGTCCTACAATAAGAATCCTTGTCATTTTTCAAAAATATTTTTCCATTCTTCTTCTCTGAAACCTACAAGTACCGAACCGGAAGTAAGCAGAATTGGTCGTTTTACTAACATTCCGTTTGTAGCCAGAATATCTATCAAATCTTCTTTTGGAAGATTTTTTACTTTTTCTTTCATGTTTTGTTCCTTGTAAAGCAACCCGCTGGTATTGAAAAACTTTGCTACAGGCAGTCCGCTTTTTTCAAGCCAATCGGTGAGTTCGGCTTTGGTCGGATTTTCTTCTTTTATAGGACGGTAATCATAAGCAATATTATTCGCTTTGAGCCATTTTTCGGCTTTCTGACATGTTCCACACTTGGGGTAACATAAAACTATTGGTTTCATTTGAATATAGCTTTGAAAATGTCGTTTCCGTTTGCAAAAATCAATAATCCCATCAGTATGAAGAATCCCGCAGTTTGGGCGTATTCCATAAACTGCTCGCTTGGTTTACGACGTGTAATCATTTCGTAGAGCAAAAAGATAACATGTCCACCATCCAAAGCCGGAATAGGTAAAAAGTTCATAAATGCCAGAATTACAGATAACAAAGCTGTCATCGACCAGAAAATTTGCCAGTCCCATGTTTTTGGGAACATTTTGCCAATACTACCAAAACCGCCCAACTGTTTGGCACCTTCTTTTGAAAAAATGAGTTTTAGCTGTTTGGTATATCCCGTAAGGGTTTCCCATCCCATGTTAATGCCAGCCGGAATAGATGCCCAAAAACCATACTCTGTTTTTCGGGTATTGAAAAATGAATTAACCATTTTAACTGCGACACCCAGTTTTCCGTTTTCAGAGACAGTTACATTGGTGCTGCCGAGTTGTCCGTTGCGATAAAAACCAATTTTAATCGCTTTATTTTTGGCAGAAGCAAGTTCGGTGGCAATATCCTGAAAAATAAACATCGATTTACCATT
>JAYRXP010000404.1:0-3908 GCA_041917395.1 Paludibacter sp. | reverse complement strand
GCCAACACAGGCAATCCTTTTTCGAGTTCATATACTTCAAATTTCCCGACAATTTCTATCGACTCTTCAATTTCTTTAATCGGACGACCGATGCGTTTTATCCCCTTTTCGACCATGCGCGCAATTGGCAAACTTGTTTTTGAACACAATTCCAAAGCTTTATCAATTTTTTCCGACTCAATCATATATTTTATATCGCTCATAAAATTGCCTTCGCTGGCCGATGCTTTGCGGATAGTGTAATACCTTTCAATAAATATATAGATAGCTGTGGCAAACAATATTCCGATTGGTATCATTATGACTCCGCCTTTTGCGATAATATCCAAAACCGACATTGATTCTGATTTCACCGCAGCGGCCTGCACAGGAATAGAATTTACCGTTGCATTTAACGAATCGGCAACCACACCCGCTGCCTGAAGCAAGATAGACAATAACATATTTTTCAATTTTTAATTGCTGCAAAAGTAGTTTATTTTTGTAACATACAGGGATATTTGATATTACTGGCTCTTGTATTTATATTTTTTTCGAAAATCGCAACTACCTGCATTTACAAATCATTGGTTTTAATTTTAAAATATGGGGATCACTGATTTCTGTGTTCGCACACGGTGATTCAAAACACAATATTGAAAATTGTTCATTCGAAAAACCACAAAATTGCACATTTTGTGTGAATTCGTGCGTTTGTTAGCATTTTTTAATACAAAACCGGGCAATTCCAAGTTGGTCGACCAATTATTTTGATTACTTTTGTGCCGTAAAGAAGCAAATTGCCATCCCGACATTGCAAAATAAAAAGAAACAATGGAGCAATTTTTAAAACAACAGGTTACCTTGAATCAAATCAGACTTACAAAAAAGCATCCTGCTTTTACGTGCATAAAAAACAATCGTTATGCTCCGGATTCCGAAGGCTTTTATACATAAACCGGGCCGGAATTCCAAAAGAGAGTTGTGATGCAACTCCCGAAAATCCGCATTAAATACAATTTCCGCAAATCACAATCAATCATTTCAATATAAAATATTTAAATCACAAAAAAATGAGTAATGTTGATACCGTTTCAACGGACATTTTAATTATCGGAGGAGGACCTTCGGGGTTAGCTACCTCCATTCATCTTGCCGACACATTGAAGCAAAAGGGACTGAATCGCCGCATTTTGTTAATCGAAAAAGGCAGTTCAATTGGCAGTCACATTTTGTCGGGTGCGGTAATCAAAGCTGATGTTTTCAAATCGCTTTTACCGGATGTTGAATTCAGCGAAATTCCTTTCAACGCAAAAGTAAAACACGACTCAACCGTTCTACTGAGCGAAAACGGTTCGTTTACTTTGCCGCTACATGTACCTTACATGAACAATTCGGGAAATTACACGGCTTCGTTGGGACAAATCTGTCGTTTTCTGGCTAAAAAAGCCGAAGAAAAAGGCGTTGAGATTTATACCGGATTTTCTGTTAGCGAAATTCTTTACAAAGACGGAAAAGTAATCGGTGCAAAAACCATTGACACCGGAGTGGATCATCACGGTCATCAAATGGAAAATTACCAGCCCGGAACACGTATCGAAGCAAAACTGACCATTTTTGCCGAAGGCACGCGTGGGAGTCTGGCCAAACAACTGATTAACAAATACAATCTGGACAAGGACAAAAACTGTCAGATTTACTCATTGGGCATAAAAGAAGTGTGGAGTGTTCCCGAAGGAAACATTAAACCGGGTGACGTATTTCACACAATGGGTTATCCGCTGAACATGAAGGAATTCGGTGGCGGATTTATCTATGGATTAAATGATAACAAAGTGGCTGTCGGATTAGTGGTTGGTTTGGAATACGAAGACCCTACATTTGATGCACACAGTGCATTTCAGGTTTGGAAAACGCATTCATTTGTGTCGAAGTTCCTCAAAGGTGGAAAGTTAGTGGAATATGGTGCAAAAACACTACCCGAAGGTGGTTGGTATTCCATCCCTAAATTATATACCGACAATGCAATGATAGTAGGCGACAGTGCCGGTTTGGTGGCTATGCCTGCTCTGAAAGGTGTGCATTTGGCAGTTACTTCCGGAATGCTGGCTGCAAAAACTGCAGCACAGGCAATCGTTAAAAACGATTTCTCGGAAAAAACACTTTCGGAATACGAAGCAGCCATCAACGACAGCGCTATTTACGACGATTTGTATCCTGTTCGCAATTTCCGTCAGGGATTTTCGAAAGGATTAATTGCCGGTTCACTGCATTTCGGTGCTCAGCTTATAACCGGTGGTGCCGGCTTTGTTGGCCGTTTGAAATCGCACCCCGACAAAGACGCGACTAAAACGCTTGCCGAATTTAAAGGAAAGCCATTTAAAGAAAGATTTAAAGGAAAATTAGACTTTGACAAAGTACTTACGTTTGACAAAGTTACGGATGTTTACTTCTCTGGAGTAAATCACGACGAACAACAGGTTCCACATGTAAAAATCAACAATCCTGAATCGTTTGCAGCCATAAACATTAAACAATATGGTGCTCCGTGTCAGTATTTTTGTTCGTCAGAAGTTTACGAACTTCACACCGACAAAAACGGACATCAGGAGTTGCGTATCCACGCCGAAAACTGTATGCATTGCAAAACCTGCGATATCAAAACTCCGGGCGATGGTATTACGTGGAGTGTTCCGAATGGTGGAAACGGACCGGATTTTCAAAACATGTAATTAATGCATAATTCACAATGCATAATTATTAATTATTAATTTTTAATTCTGAAATAAATAATGGCTCTTACAATTATAAGCTTGATAAAACAAGTTCCACTCCCAACTGAAATGCGTATGGGAGACGATGGTTTAATGGACAGAACAAAGGCAAAATCGATTATAAATATTGACTGTCAATTTGGTCTCGAAGCCGGATTACAACTTAAAAAACAATATCCTGATGCCCGCCTGATTGCCTGCTCAATGGGTCCGGGCTCTTTCGAAACTGCCTTGCGCACAGCAATTTCCATGGGTTACGACGATGCTTATCTCCTCTCCGACCGCAAACTCGGAGGTAGTGACACTTATGCTACCGGACTGGCAATTTCAACCATGCTGAAACATCTTGGTTTTACAAAAGAATCGAAAGAACCTTTTATTATTCTTGCCGGACGGCAAACAAGCGACGGTGATACGGCTCACGTACCTTCGCAGGTGGCAGAAAATCTGGGAATTCCACAGGCCACTTTCGTTGAAAGTGTGAAAGCTGACGGCGAAGGAAACGTTATTGCAAAACGTATAATTGAAGGTGGTTATCAGATGATGAAACTGCCTATGCCTTGTACCATTTCGTTGACTCCAACCGGAATTCCGCCACGCAAGCCATCGCTTACCGGCGCTATTAAAGCCCGTAACGCGCAGATTACAGTTTTTGGAATTGACGATATCGGACTTGGCACCGAAAAAATCGGACTGAGCGGTTCGCCTACCATTGTGGCCGGAGTTGTAAATATTGTGAGCGAACGCGCTCCGATTATCATGTCGCAGGGACAAAACGAAGTGGCATTGGTTGATAATATGCTTGCCAACTTTGCGAAAGGTGCCAACGTATTGGAAAAGAAAGAGGCAGCCGAAAAGAAAACGTCTGAAAAACCGGAATTTCCATTATACGACAACCGTAACGGCGCAAAAGGCATTCTGACCTGGGCCGAAATTGCGAACGGTAAAATTGCCCGTCCTTCAATTGAGTTGCTTACTCCGGCACGCAAACTGGCCGATCAGCTTGGCGACGACACCAAAATCATGACCCTACTTATCGGACACAATGTAGCCGATCAGGCAAAAACGCTGTTTGAACACGGCGCTGACGAGGTAATTGTAGTTGAAGATCCAAAACTGGCCGAATATCTTGTTTTACCTTTTTCATCTATTTTC
>JAYRXP010000403.1:0-3448 GCA_041917395.1 Paludibacter sp. | reverse complement strand
TTCCGATAATTTTGATGAATTGATTAATTTACTTTGTGTTTTTTGATGTGATTTAAGTTGTTTGGATTGGTTAATATAAATGGTTTCTTTTGTTGTACAGGTATTTGTGTTTGGCTTTCTTCTTTAATTAAAGTATTGATAATTAAATATTTATTTATTTTTGGTTTCTGAGTGAAATCTATTTTCAAGCGAAATTATCTGAAATTTAATTGAGTTAGATATTGTGATTAAGTCATATTTGAATACTTTAAGTTGATTTTTTTGAAATATCTGATTTGTTCTAAAAGCAAAAGTTTATTGGTTTTAGTTTTTATAAAGTGATTATTTTTGTGTGTAAAAGTCTGTCAGAATTCCGTATTATTAATGTCTCCGGCAGATTTAGAATAGTAAAATAGTCCTGATTAATATAGTTAATTTAATGTCAATCTATTAATTTCCATAAATTTACATTCGTTGCAATGAAAAATAAATATAAAGATCTGATCGAGCAAACTTTCGAATTTCCAAACGATGAGTTTAATGTAGTTGAAAATGAGCTTGAGTGGTTTGGTGTCCCCTTAATGGATATTATTAAACAATACGGAACGCCTTTACGCATTGCGTATATGCCTAAAATAGGGCAAAATATCCAGAAAGCACGTCGTATGTTCAATGTGGCAATGGCTAAGGTCGACTACAACGGAGATTACAATTATTGCTATTGTACAAAGAGTTCGCATTTTTCATTTGTAATGGAAGAAGTGCTTAAAAACGGCGTTCATCTCGAAACTTCTTCGGCTTTCGACATTAATATAATGGAGTCGTTGTATGAACAGGGGTTGCTTAAACAGGATACTTACGTAATATGTAATGGATTTAAGCGTCCGCAATATGTGGAAAATATTCAAAATTTGATGCGGAGCGGTTTTTCGAATGTAATTCCTATTCTGGACAATAAGTTTGAACTCGACCTGCTGCTCAAGGATTTTGAAATGAAATTTAAGGTTGGCATTCGGATTGCGGCTGAAGAAGAGCCTAAATTCGACTTTTATACTTCGCGACTCGGCATCCGGTACAAAGACATTATTCCGTACTATCTGAAAAATATAGCTAACAATCCGCAGGTTGAACTGAAAATGCTGCATTTCTTTATTAATACCGGTGTGAAGGATACGGCTTATTACTGGAATGAACTGAACAAGGCGGTAAACCTCTACTGCGAACTTAAAAAGAAATGTCCCGAACTCGACAGTTTAAATATTGGTGGTGGTTTTCCTATTCAAACACATTTGGATATGGTTTACGATTACGAATATATTGCCGAAGAGATTGTGGCTCAGATAAAGAATATTTGTCAGCAAAATGCTGTTCCTGAGCCCCATATATTTACAGAGTTTGGATCGTACACAGTTGGTGAGAGTGGCGCAATGCTCTATTCCATTGTGAACCAGAAGAAGCAAAACGACCGCGAGTTGTGGAATATGATTGATAGTTCATTTATGACTACTCTGCCGGATACATGGGCTATAAATCAGCGTTTTGTGTTTTTGGCAATTAATAACTGGGAGTCGGAATACGAGCGCGTGAACCTTGGGGGACTGACCTGCGATAGTGAGGATTTTTATAACGCCGAAGTGCATTCGAATGCCATTTTCCTGCCTAAAATGCAGGAAGAACGCGACCAGTACATCGGGTTTTTCCATACCGGTGCTTATCAGGAGTCGCTAAGCGGTTTTGGTGGCATTCAACACTGCCTGATTCCTGCTCCAAAGCTGGTTATTATCGACAAAGACGAGGATGGCGAATACTTTACCAAGTTATTTGCAAAAGAGCAGAGTTATAAATCGATGCTTAAAATTCTGGGTTATTAACCACCCTGTTCTGAAGCAGGTTACGAAAGAATAACCTGTTTCAGAGTTTGTAGTTTGTTTTCTGTTTCAATCCATTCGTCGGCGGGCACTGACGAAGCTGTTATGCCGGCCCCGCTGTACAATACAATTGATTTTTCGAGTAGTTGCATGCACCGCAGATTGACGTAGAGCATGCAGCCGTTTTCGGGATGTAAAGTGCCCAGAAATCCGGTGTAGTAGTTACGCCGGTGTTTTTCTGTTTTCAGAATAAAATCTACTGCCTGTTTGCCGGGTAGTCCGCCTACCGATGGCGTGGGATGCAAAGCAGTAATAAGTTTCGGAAAGTCCGTTTTTAGCTGTGCTCCAGAAAATCGGAATCCCGATTTGAGATGAACAAGATTGGCGGCTCTGTAGTTTTCAACTTCCGATTTGCTGAAATCCGAAATGCCTGCTTCTGTAAGCGTTTGAGCAATAAAGTTTGTTACAATTGATTGCTCATCAAGTTCTTTTTCCGACCATACATAGTCTTCAATAGCTCCTCCTGTATATGCCTGAGTGCCGGCCAGCGAAACTGTTTGCATGGCGTCGCTGTCGGTTGTGAGCAGCGGTTCGGGTGTTGCACCCATCCAGCAGCCAACTCCCGGCATTTGCAAAAAATAAACGTAGGCATTGGGATATTTTGCACAGAGTTTCTGGTAAAAGTGAGGGGCTGAAAACCCGTCGGGATTTTCCATTAAACAGGTTTTCGAAAGTACCACTTTCCGGAATTCGTTGTTCCGAATTGCTGTTACTCCACTTTTAACAGACTTTTCAAATTCTTCTTTTGTAGTTGTTTTGAAATGATTGTCTTCCGCGGTACTGTTTTTTTTGAATGTTTCGCAGGCACTCAGTTCCGAAATCAAATCAGTCGATACATTGTCGTCCTTAAACTGAAAATCGGGTTGTAGCAGATACGTTTTTAGTCCTGAGTCTGCGTTAAAGGGTGAAATTACATAACCTTCAAGTGTATTGAACGACTCGAAATTTGTAAGCATTTGTGGAAATGAACGCCACTGCACCAATGTGGTAATGGCCGAGTGCATCGGTTCGCGATACGACACAAAAGGTATCTGTTGGTGCCGGCACACATAGTGGAGTGCTGCAAGTGCAGGTAAAAAATTATCGTTCTGATTCATAATCGCTTTTTGTTTCTGTAAATACTACACTTTAGCTGGTATAATCCGGCACGATAACCGGCAAAGTGATATGAGTTTGTCATTTTTATCCTGCACTTTAATTTCCCATACATGCGACGATTTCCCCTGATGAATAATCGTTCCGGTAGCAATTACTTCGTTTTCGGTTGTGGTTCCCACATGGCTGCCGCTAATTTCGACGCCCAATACATGAAATTTTTCGGTATCGACTAAAAACGACGATCCTATGCTACCTATGGATTCTGCAAGTGCCATAGTGGCGCCGCCATGTAGTCGTCCCATTGGTTGAACTGTGCGATGGTCTACGGGCATTGTTGCAACTACTCTTCCGGCTGTAACTTCCGTAAACTTCATGCCCAAATGCTCCATTAGGGTGTTCTTACAAAGTTTATCTATTGTTTTCTGATTCATTTTTATGTTTAT
>JAYRXP010000402.1:0-2129 GCA_041917395.1 Paludibacter sp. | reverse complement strand
GGGTTCTTCTGCTCAATACACCTTGAAATTTACTCATTATGATATTAACTCCTTCTATCCGGGACTTTATTTAGTTGATTTACAAACCGGTGATACAGTAGATGTATATGCTAATCTTTCTACTTATACTTTCAATGCATCGGCAACTGATATGGTTGAACGCTTCAAGTTTATTACCAAATTGCCCGAAAAACCTGTTGTTGTAACTCCTCCGGTAGTAGTTGATCCGGTTGTTGTTGAACCAGAACCTGAAGTGGTAGCTGATCCGGGAAGTACTCCTGACGATTCGCAGATAATTGGAAATAAAGATAAGAAAGATAAGAAGGATAAAAAAGATAAAGCTAATAAGGCGAAAGATGTAAAAATCAAAACTAACAAGAAAAAAATTCATGTTGACAATCTGAACAAGGTAAAAGCAAAACTCAGAATAGTTGATGCCCGCAGCGGAAAGGTTTTAAAAGAAGCGGAAGTAAATGCTCAGTCAACTACAACAATAGATACTAACACTCAATCCGGACAATATGTAATTCAGACTACAGTAGATGCTGATTATACAAGTACAACCGTATTGTTACAATAAAAAGCAAATTTAGGTCGCTATTATTTAGAAATTGAGAGAAATGGCCCCGGGACAGATTAGAATGAATCGGGGCCAAATTTTCTGAAATGTTATTTTGAGAGTTGATTTAAGCAATTTTTTTTCATAAATGACAGAATGTTTTTTTAACCTGAATTGTTGTTCTGTTTACGAAATTAGGTGTGGTTTAATAAGACCTGAGTTTTGACTTTTGAAAATTTATCTTATAATGAGATCAAGCAAGCAACATGGATTAATGTCCGTTGCTTGCTTTTTCTTTGAGTCGGCAGGTTGAAAATATGCTTTAAAACATGCTATTTTTATAATTCAATACCTTGATTTTCATGCAAGAAATTGTATTTTTGTCAGATATTATCATTTTGATGAACGATTTACATATTTTTATTGGAAAAAATGCATAAATAGCTATGGACGAAAATAAATATAGTAATCTGGTGGCATCAATGCCCATCGCTTATGCATTGCATCAAATGCTCTACGACAACGATGGAGTGGCTATAGATTATATGTTTTTGGACGCAAATGTTGCGTTTGAAACTATGACGGGACTTGCTGTGGATAAAGTGATAGGCAAAACCTGCCTCGAACTGCTGCCTCAAACAGAGTTATACTGGATTAAAAAATACGATGAATGTATCCGTACCGGTGAGAAAATATTTTATGAAAATTACAGTCAGTCGCTGAATAAGTATTATCAGGTTACCGCTTACTCGCCCGGCGAAAATCAGTTTATAACGCTTTTTCTTGACGTAACCGAAAGGAAAGAAGCGTATACGAAGTCGGAAAACATAGCCTCTTTTTATCAATCGATCATCGAAAATGCATCTGATGGTGTGGTTATTCTTGATAAAGATTTCATATATAGTTATGTGAGTCCTAATGCATACAAAATGTTTGGTTATGAACCTGCCGAAATGCGTTTGCTCGCGGCAAATGAACTGACGCATCCCGATGATTTGGAGTTTGTGGTAGCTGAAATACTGAAAACACTACAAAACCCTGATTACAAGCCCACTTTGCAATACCGTTTTCGAAAGAAAAATGGTGAATGGTTGTGGATAGAATCAAAGATATCAAACCTTTTTGATAATCCCAATGTACAAGGTTTAGCAATCAATTTCAGAGATATAACTGAACGTAAAGCCTTTACAGAGAATATACTTCAGAGTGAAGAGCGTTATCGCTTGACTCAGATTGTAGGGAATATTGGTAGTTGGGAATATAATGTGAACGAACAAAGCTACTGGAGTTCTCCTCAACTTTATCACATTTTTGGAATAGATGAAGACTCCCCTGATATTAATGCTGAGATTGAGCGAACTGTACATAATAATGAATTTATAAAACAAACTCTTAAACAGCTTATTTCTTGTGAAAAGCCTTATAATATTGAATATGAAATAACCAGAAAATCGGATGGTGAAAAACGTATTATAAAGGATACAGCTTTGCTTTATTGCGACCCAACCGGAAAACCTGAGTTGGTACGTGGGATTTTAACTGACATTACCGAACTGAGACACGAAGAATT
>JAYRXP010000401.1:0-2143 GCA_041917395.1 Paludibacter sp. | reverse complement strand
TTCCTTACTCATCGAAACAGTTTCAGTTGCTGTTCCGGCAGGCACTCCCACACTCATTCGTTCCTTCACTCTGTTCACCGCCCTCAAAAAATCGTCGTACGAAATTGGCTTCAGAATATAATCCACTGCATCTACCTTGAAGCCTTCAATGGCATATTCGCTGTAGGCGGTTGTAAAAATTATAAACGGCTTTGATTTAAGCGACTTCACAAAATTGAGACCGTTCAAATCAGGCATGTTTATGTCCACAAACATTAAGTCAACCGGCTGTTGGTCGGTAAATTCGATGGCCTCGAACGCACTCTGACATAATGCCATTTTTTCCAGAAATGGTGTACGTTCAATGTAAGCACTTATCTGCTGCAGGGCAAGAGGCTCATCGTCAATGGCTAAACATTTTATTTTCATATATCGGAATTGTTAGTTGAACTTCGAAAGACGCATCGTTATCGTCGATAACAAGGCTGTAATCATTCTGAAAAAGCAAATCCAGACTTTTTCTGATATTCATAAGTCCTATGCCAGAGTATTTTTTATCTCCCGTGGCCGCATTTTTATGTTTGCTGTTTTTCAGGATACATACAATTTTTTTTTCTACAATAGACATCGAGAATGCGATATACGAATGTGATTGATAACTTACACCGTGCTTAAAAGCATTTTCGAGCAATGAAACAAACAACATAGGCGGAATTTCGACATCGGGAATCTTAACCGGAATTTCGAATGACACTGCCACTTTGTTCGAAAAACGCAGACGCATGAGTGAAATATAACTTTCGATAAAATCGAGCTCCTTTTTCAGGGCAATATGACCTGCAACCGTTTCGTACAACAAATAACGCATCAGAGTCGACAAGCGTATCACCGCATCTTTCGCAGTTTCGGTATTGATATCGATGAGTGCATGAATGTTGTTGAGCGTATTCATAAAAAAATGCGGACTCACCTGATGGCGCAGAAATGCAAGTTCGGTTTTTAACTGTTCCTTTTCCACATCTTTACGCAGATTTTCCTCATTCAGCCATTTCGACATCATTTTAAATGCAATACTGGCACCCATAACCAACAGTGCGAGCAAAAAGTTGTTTACGAACTGTATCGTCATCGATGGTTTTTCGGGAGGCTCCGGTGCCCGGTAGCCCATAGGCGGGGGCATTTTATTCCCGAGTTCCATAGGTGGCATTCCGGGCCCGAGATCCATACTCGGCATCGTAACAGGCTCCGGATCTATCACATAATGCATAAGCAACACGTTTCCGTAATTCACCACCAGAACAAACGATAAAGCGAACAAAATATATTTCAGATACTTTTTCTGAAACAGAAAACGGGGAACAAGAAAATGGATATTTATTAAAAATAAGACTAACAAAGCAGCTATCCGAACCCACTCGCTCAGAATTTTATCCCAGAAAATAGTATTACCAGACTGTTTTTGTAGATACGGAATGGAAAAAATAACCAACCATATTATAACAAAAACAATGGTTTCGATGGTAACGATGCTTATTTTCTTATCTTTAATTATCTTCATAACAACTTATAAAAAAGGGGAAGTACAACCACTTCCCCTCTGAATCTTTTATTTTCCGGCAACACACTGTTACCAAAATTCGTTTTACTTCGCGTTCACTCAGGAGAAAATTTTATTTATTCTTCATGTAAATATCCCATGCAATCCGGTCTACAATGCCTGTTGCAAAATAGGATTGACGCAAAGATATGAATAAGTTACGAATAGTATCTACCGAAGTACCCAGAATTTCACTTATCGTTTTGCTGGTGCCATCGTCGAAGGTAATTTTAATTTCGCGTTTTTTACCTGCAATACTCACATCGGTAGCATCGTCGCTGGCTACATCCACGAGTTCAACTTTAGCCGAAGTTTGCAATACGCCTCCGACATATACTTTTGCACTATCCAAACTGTTCATGCCCGGTGTACGTACAATCTGTATATCGCCAATGGTAAGCGAGTATTCGCGTTCGCGGTGACGACGTTCGGCGGCAGTTTTGATTGCAGTGTATTTTTCCTGATACAATACTTTCGAGCCTTCGTAAATGGCGTAAACCGACACAGCTGTGTCGCCTGTAGTATAACTGCATTTGGTAGTGTAACCATTGGTAAAGGCAAATTCCG
>JAYRXP010000400.1:0-2121 GCA_041917395.1 Paludibacter sp. | reverse complement strand
TACAAATGATACAACCAACCATACGCGTTATTCCGGTGGTGCTTGCTATCCTCTTTTTGCTATTTTCATTTCAGCGGTTCGGCACCAACATTATCGGAAAATTCTTCGGACCAATGATGTTTATCTGGTTCCTTATGCTGGGTGTACTCGGCGTTTCGCAAATCATCACGTTACCAAAAGTACTGCTGGCTCTCAATCCTGTATATGCCATTAAACTATTAATCGAATACCCGAGCGGTGTACTTCTGCTCGGAGCTGTGTTTTTAGCCACAACCGGAGCCGAAGCGCTTTATTCGGACATGGGGCATTGCGGCATCAAAAACATTCGCGTTTCGTGGATTTTTGTAAAAACAATGCTTGTCCTGACCTATCTGGGACAGGGAGCCTGGGTATTAAACCATCCTGAAACAGCAATGGAGGTTAACCCATTCTTTGGAGTGATGCCCGAATGGTTTTTATTACCGGGCATTTTTATCGCTACAGCCGCAGCCGTCATTGCAAGTCAGGCACTTATAAGCGGTTCGTATACACTGGTGAGCGAAGCCATTTCACTCAATCTGTGGCCTAAATTTAAACTGAATTACCCTACTATTATCAAGGGACAGGTTTATATACCACTCGTAAACTGGTTTTTGCTGGTAGCGTGTTCGTTTGTCGTTGTGTTTTTCGGAAGTTCCGAAAGAATGGAATCGGCTTATGGTCTGTCTATTACCATCACGATGATAATGACCACACTTTTGTTGTCGTACTGGCTGCCATCCAATGGAATAAAAAATGTATTTCGCATAGTCACCGTCCTGATATTCCTGAGCATAGAGAGTATTTTCCTGATTTCGAACATGAATAAATTCATGCACGGAGGTTGGGTTACCGTACTGCTGGGGTTATTTTTCTTCAGCATAATGTACGGTTGGTATTACGGACGAAAAATCAAAAACCGCTACATAACCTTTGTCAGTCTGAAGAAATACATTCATCAGTTCGAAGACCTGAAAAAGGACAACACGATTCCATACATCAGCGCTAATCTTGTGTATATTACCAAGGCCAACAAGCCGTTGCAAATTGAGTCGAAAATCATTTATTCCATTTTCCATAAACATCCCAAGCGGGCAAATACTTACTTCCTGCTTCATGTGGACAACGATGATGCACCTAACACATTCAAGTACAAAGTAAACCAGATTATACCAGGCACGTTAATCAAAATTGACTTTAAACTCGGCTTTAAGATTGAACGGAAAATAAATCTTTACTTCCGTCAGGTCATCGAAGATATGGTTGCCAACAACGATTTCAGCCTCGAGAGCCCGTTTAAATCGCTGCGCAAGTACCACATCACATCTAATTTTCTGTTCGTGGATCTCGACCGCATTTTAACTGTCGACTACAAACTTCCAGCCGGTGAAGGGTTTATTATGAACCTACACAATATAATCCGGAATATAAGCAACAACGACATTAAAGCACTCGGATTAGACTCCAGTTCCACAATCGAAGAGAAAATTCCTATCCTGATTCATCAACCGGTCAAGAACCGGATTCAGCGCGAGACAATTGATGTACTTGATGGAAATTAACACCATCCAACACTGTTAGTTATCAACAATTCAAAAATTATACAAATAGAAATCAGGCAGTTAGCCTGTTCATAAGTTATGTTCATAAGTTGTTCACAACAACAGGTCAAAAAATTTGCATAAGGGGTATTGGCTGTTGTATATTTGCAACATGAGTTAAAACTCAAAACAGAAACAACTGTTGATAGCTCTTTGAAATACTGATACATCAAACAAAAAGTCGAAGCTAAAAATTCGTGCCACGGTTTGCGGGTGCGGTAAGTTTTGGAAAAGGAACGTACTGACTGTAAAAACAAAGTTATCTCCGGTGTTGTGAGCGAAAGCATGCAACGAGATGTATAACAACGTTCGCAGCTAGAAGGTATCCTGTCGGAAACAGCCCCCTTGCAGGTCGGACTTAAAAAATCA
Source organism: Paludibacter sp. (assembly GCA_041917395.1). Lineage (GTDB taxonomy): Bacteria > Bacteroidota > Bacteroidia > Bacteroidales > Paludibacteraceae > Paludibacter. The sequence continues at coordinate 133 of JAYRXP010000400.1, read as the reverse complement.
ATGGTGCGTTCGTAAAAAAAACGCAAACTTTTCGTTCTCCGCGAAAGGTAAGCCGGGTAGTCGGAATGGAAATAAAATAAAAGCAACTCACGTTACTCCTATTCATTTCCGGCCACAAGAAACGGAAAGCAGC
>JAYRXP010000399.1:0-2642 GCA_041917395.1 Paludibacter sp. | reverse complement strand
GTTCCAGCCAACCACGTTGAAACCCTGTTTGTAAAGTTCGTGGAGGTTTTGTAATTTTTTTTCAAAATTCTCGAACGTTCCGAGTAAAACAATTGCATTCCCGACACGCGGTACAAGTTCCACTTTCAAATCGTCGCGTATGTAAATCTGTTCTATTTGTGCATTCCAGAATGTGTCTTTTTCGAGAAAGCATACAAAGTCGAATATCTCACGTGTAGCCATTGAGCGTAGTACTCTTCCCGAAACCACGGGAACATAAGCTGCATAATTGTACGAAACAGGCATCAACTTCCGGTCGGCATCCACATAGTAACTCTCGTTGCCTGCAATAAGAAATTTCGGGGTTCGTTGTGTAACCTCGACAATCACTTTGCCCGAAGTGGTTTTGTAACACTCGGCGGTTCGTATCATTTCGTTTCGGAGCAGTTCCCGTTCAATTTCTTCGGTCGAAATTTTCCCGAATCTGCTGCCCACAGGATTGAGTCCCTTACTGTCGAGTAGTTTGGCAATTTCGTGCTCCGATATAAATCGTATTTTGCTATCGTCAAGTAGTTTCACATCCAGCCCGACACAAATCACACCGGAGTCAGCATCAGATGACTTCCACAGCATAAAACCTGCATATCCCAAAACCAAAAGGATACACAGCGAAATAAGTATTTTGCTGATTGTGGACATAGGTAGTTTTGCTATTTATTCTCTTCTTTTAGTTGCTTTTTAATAAGGGGCACCAGTTTGTCAATGTCGCCGGCACCGAATGTAACCAAAACTTCCAACTGTCTATCTTTGAGCAAAGATAAGAGATTTTCTTTGCTGCACAAAGTTTTCTTATCGAGTTTAACATCGCGTAAAATTATTTCAGAACTTACTCCTTCGATAGGAAGTTCGCGTGCCGGATAAATGTCGAGTAGTATGAGTTCGTCCAGCATTGAAAGTGATTTGGCAAATTCAGATGCAAAATCGCGAGTGCGTGTGTACAAATGCGGCTGAAAAACACCTGTTATTTTACGATCTGGGAACAGTGCTTTTATCGACGAAATGCTGGCTTTTAATTCGCTCGGATGATGTGCATAGTCGTCCATGTAAACCACATTGTCGGATTTGTATACGATATTGAACCGGCGGTAAATTCCCGAAAACGATGAAATACCAACGCGAAGTTCTTCGGCTGTTACCCCGTTGAGCCATGCCAGAGCCATAGCTGCCACGCTGTTTTCAATATTTATCATTACCGGAACGCCTAGCCGTACGTCGGCGATACGTTCCGTTGGTGTTACGAAATCGAAATGAATTTCGGCTTTTGTTACTTTAATATTTTCGGCTCTGAAATCGCCACCATCATTCATTGAGTAGGTGTAAAGTTTTACGCCTTTTTGAAGTTTTGGTTGTATATTGATTCCCTTGCGCATAATTAAGGCACCTCCCGGCCGAATGAGCGATGTGAAATGCTCAAAACTTTCGCAAAAAGCTTCGGGTGTGTCGTATATATCCAAATGGTCGGCATCGGCCGATGTTATAACAGCCATGTAGGGCGATAATTGATGAAAAGAACGATCGTACTCGTCGGCTTCAATCACCACATAATTACTGTCTTTTGATAAAAGTAAATTCGTATTGTAGTTGTTGGCAATTCCACCTAAAAAGGCGCTACAGGTTACCTGCGATTGATAAAGCAGATGAGCGGTAATGGTGGATGTCGTGGTTTTTCCATGCGTACCTGCCACACATATTCCTTTGCTTTGGCGGGTTATGTCGCCCAAAACCTGTGCTCTTTTCTGGATTGTATAATTTTTCTCTCTGAAATATTGTAACTGCGGATGATTATCGGGTATGGCAGGTGTAACAATAATCAGTGTGCTTTTCGGGTTGAGATAGGCAGTCGGAATAAAATTCACTTCTTCGTTGTAATTTACTTCAATGCCTTCACTTACCAAATCCATGGTCAGTTTAGTTTCTGAACGATCGTATCCGGCTACTTCAAATCCTTTTATTTTGAAGTAACGGGCCAGTGCACTCATACCAATGCCCCCGATTCCGAGGAAATAATATCTGTTATATTTATTCATTCTTGGTTGATTAGTTCTTAGTTAATTGGTTCATTAGTCATAGATTTTAAAACTAGCGTTTAATTTTTAATTATGAATTCTAAATTCTTAATTATCTTCTCCACTTCGTCCACAATTCGCTTTGCCGAATCTTTTTCGGCAAGTGTAAGTATGTTTTTTGCCAGTTTGTTCAATTCTGTATCGTTGTTGATAAGGCGCAATGCTTCCGGTATCAGTTTCTGACTTGCTTCGGCATCTTTAATCATAATTGCGGCTTCTTTTCGCACCAGGGCCAGAGCATTTTGTGTTTGATGATCTTCAGCAACGTTTGGCGAAGGTACTAAAATTGTTGGTTTTGCCAATAAGCAAAGTTCTGAAATTGAGCTTGCTCCGGCGCGCGAAATAACCAGGTCGGCAATAGAATAGGCATAATCCATGCGTGAAACAAAATCGGTAACCAGAAAACTTTCCGAAACGTATTTGGCAGCTGCTTCGCGCGCATCGTTTATGTAGAATTTACCTGTTTGCCAGATTACCTGAATGTTTGCCTGCGACAGTGCTTCGAGTTGAGCTATAATACTCTGATTTATAGTGCGG
>JAYRXP010000398.1:0-1622 GCA_041917395.1 Paludibacter sp. | reverse complement strand
ATTTAGGCAAATTGAGTGTTATCGTTTTGATAATTGTTTCATTGCCGTACTTTTGAAGTAATTTGTTGGTTGTAGTCTGATAATTAAAATGAATAAACACCGAATCGCGATGAGCCGGACGGAGTTGGTAATCGATCAGGTCAAAATCATGGGGGATAAAGTTGTTGCGAATAATTAACTTTTGATCTTCGGTTCTGAATTCGCGGTTTATTTGCGATAATTGTTCAAACTTTTCTCCCTTTAGTTTGGTTTCGAAATTCACAATTGCTGAATTTTCTGAAGTAAAGTGAATCGTTATGTTACGATGTTCTTTTACATCGTTCATCTTTAACTCAGGCGTTTTTAGAATTCTGCTTTTGTTCTTTTCTACTATCAAAATCTCTCTTCCCTGTGTAAATGTGCCTAAATAATTATACGGACCATCGCTTGTGCAATCAAGCCACACACTGTCTTTATTGTCAGGTACACAAAGTATTATATGATTAAATTGTTGTGCAGGGAGCGCTTTGTCTATTGGTTGTATTTCATCGCCTGCATATACTTTGACGTAAAACGCATCAATACCTGCAATCTTTAAAACTGCTCTGAAATAATTTGTAAGAGCCTTACAGTCGCCAAATTTGTTTTCAGCTACATAACTTGCCGGATAGGGCACCATGCCGCCTGTTTTTACAGATACGTTTATATAACGCGTAGCATCCTGAAGATAGTGATAAAGTGCTTTGATTCGCTCGTTTTTGTCCGGAATATCATTAATCAGTGTCTTTATTTCTGTTATTTCAGATTCGGGTAATGCAGACAGATTTTCATTGATTTCATATTGCCAGTTACCATACGATTGCCAGGTTTCAAAAGAACCTTTTTTTGCAAACAAAAAATCGCGGGGAACGATTTTTACACCAGGTAAAAATGTTGAAATATTCGGTGAGTAAACTTCGGTTTCAGGAAGCACTTTATAGTTCACTTTCCATACAAACCTTAATTCAGATTGGACCGTATCAATTACAGGAGGGTTAACAAAAGATTCTTTGTGCTTAATCTTGTAGTCAATCGGCACACTTAACGAAAGAGAAGCATTTATGGTCGGAATTTCCCGATCCAGTACCGGACACCAATAATCAATATACAAAAACTGTGCGGTTTGCTCCTGATAAGAATATTTCAGAATGTAAGGATATACATTGTGTTTTAGCGTGAATTCCTTTATCATGTTATCTTCGTACAAAGAAATGTCAGAAATAGCCGATCGTGACGTGATGTCTGAAGCGTTGAGTTTTTTAATGAGTTTTCCGTTAGTATCTGTTATATGAGCAATAATTTTGTTTACCCGAAGCAATTTGGAATACCTTATATCGACCTCGGTGAACTTCTCGCCCGCACGATTATTTATCTGAATCTCATTACTGATAGTTCGTGTTAATCTTCCTCCTGCAATATTTATTTCGGTATAATGATTTACAAGAACAGCATCGTGAATTTGAGCACAAACAGAAAAGCGGATTCCCGCAGTCATTAATATTATCCAGCAAATAATATTTCTTTTCATAGTGCAAATTGTTTGGTGAAATATTTCTGAGCAATAGTACTTGTAAATACTACCAACAAAATAAATAGAATTGACT
>JAYRXP010000397.1:0-2026 GCA_041917395.1 Paludibacter sp. | reverse complement strand
ATACAAGCACGATGAAGACGAAAAATTCAAACGCTATCGTATTGGCTTTAACAGAGATGGACTCAACAGCATTCAGGAAATGACCGTTTAAAATCCACCCTACAACTAACAAATTAAATTTTTAAATTACTACTAAAATGAATACTGACCTCCGCCAACTCACTTTATCGGTATGCGAAATAGCACGCAACACCGGTAAATTTATGGCTGAAGAACGCAAAACTTTCGACGACTCAAAAGTTGAAACAAAAGGAGTTCACGATTTAGTGAGCTATGTAGACAAGACATCTGAAATTCGAATAATCAACGACCTTCAAGAACTTCTGCCCGAAGCCGGTTTTATTGCCGAAGAAGGAACAAACAACAAACGTGGAGATCGCTATAACTGGATAATCGACCCACTGGATGGCACCACCAATTTTATTCATGGTGTGCCGGTTTATTCGGTTAGTATTGCTCTGCTCGATGGTGAAGAACTTATTTCGGGAGTGGTATACGAAGTGGGGCACAGCGAATGTTTCTATGCATGGAAAAATGGCGGTGCTTTTCTGAACGGACAGTCAATTGCAGTTTCGAAACGCTCCGAAATCGGGAACGCACTTCTGGCTACCGGATTTCCATATTCAGACTTTAGTCGGATGGATACATATATTGAAATGTTTAAATGGGCAATGACAAATGCACGTGGCGTGAGACGTTTAGGTTCAGCTGCAGCCGATTTGGCCTATGTGGCCTGCGGTCGTTTTGATGCCTTCTGGGAATACGATCTGAAACCGTGGGACGTAGCCGCCGGTGCGTTGATTGTACGCGAAGCCGGAGGCATTGTGTCCGATTACAAAGGCGGCAGCGACTACCTCTTCGGACGGGAAATAACAGCAACAAACGGTTTGATTACATTGCCCCTTTCGTAGTATTTTAATTATTGTTATTTTGATTTCGCCTAATGAACAAAAATTGCATGAATTGTTTTAATTGTAAATTGTAAATTATAAAAATATGACTTTATATCCCAAACTAATCTTCGATGCACTCGAGCATGTTCGTTATCCGGGCACAGGCAAAGACATCGTTTCCTCAGGAATGATAAAAGATGATTTGCGCATCGATGGCAACAAAGTTTCATTCACACTGGTTTTCGAAAAGGCAAACGATCCCTTTGCAAAATCGGTGGTAAAAGCTGCCGAACAGGCAATTATAACATATATTGGTGAAGATGTTGACATTAAGGGAAACATTAGTGTGGAAATGAAAGAAGCTCCAAAACCCAAAGCAACAACATCCATACTTCCCAATGTAAAAAACATTATTGCTGTATTTTCGGGCAAAGGAGGTGTGGGCAAATCTACAGTTTCGTCGAACATTGCCATTTCACTTGCCTCGCTCGGCTACAAAGTTGGTTTGCTCGATGCAGACATTCACGGACCATCCATGCCCAAAATGTTCGGTGTGGAAGACGCACGTCCGCAAATGGAGGATATTGATGGCAAACAATATCTGATTCCCATCGAAAAATATGGAGTTAAAATGCTTTCAATAGGCTTTTTTGTCGATCCGAATAATGCTTTGGTTTGGCGTGGAAGCATGGCTAGCAACGCTCTTAAACAACTTATAACCGATGCATATTGGGGCGAACTGGACTACTTCGTAATGGACCTGCCACCGGGAACGGGCGACATTCACCTTACCTTGGTGCAAACTATGGGTATTACAGGCTCCGTTATCGTAACAACTCCGCAGGATGTGGCTTTGGCTGATGCCCGAAAAGGTGTTAATATGTTTACAAACGACAAGATAAACGTTCCCGTACTCGGACTTATTGAAAATATGGCATGGTTTACTCCAGCCGAATTACCTGAAAACAAGTACTATATTTTCGGCAAAGAAGGTGGAAAACGATTAGCAGAAGAATTCAACATTCCTTTACTCGGACAAATCCCCATCGTTCAAAGCATCCGGGAACATGGCGATGCCGGACGCCCGATTGCCTGCGATGAGAACAGCGTATCAGGAATGGCTTTCCGAAACT
>JAYRXP010000396.1:0-4444 GCA_041917395.1 Paludibacter sp. | reverse complement strand
TATAAAATACAACTGTCACAAAACTTTCCATCATCAGAATACTTTATATAATTTACCGCCACAAGATCATTTCATAAACCAACAATATTTTTTATCAAAAAGTCACTTCCATCATCTATTTTAAGTGTTAAGAGCTATAAAACAACTGATAACGCATCATTATCAGAATATTATTAGTAAATACAATCTATTATATGATAAACGATAAAAATATTTCAAAAAACTATATATCAATCAATTAATATCACTACAACCACAAAATGTAATATTGTGTAATATTTAATTACACACAAGTGTATTTAAATAGAATAATTTTATTTATTTTTGTAAGGGTAATATAATGGGTGAATTGTATCCATACGTCAGATAAGTTTAAACTAAAATAAGAAAATTTATTTTTCAATCATCTAAGTATTTGCTGACAATTGAAAGATACATAACACTTTACATTTCACATAAACAGATCATAACATATTGAATTATATTTATTTATTAAACCATTAGACATATCTGTTTCCAGAAAAAAGGCATGAAAAAAATATTTTTTATTTTTTTACTGATAATACCAACAATAATATTTTCTCAGGAAAAGAAAATATCGCGTTGGTCATTCATGCCCGAATACGGTTATAATGTTTTTGATGGCGACATCAATCAGGATTTAGTTAAGATATTTCCAACCTCGTTTCAGGATATTACCTACGGAGCAAATATTGAATATGCACTCACACCGACATGGGGATTAGGACTTGACGCATATTACTTCCCTTTAAGAGCAAAAAATAACAGTCCGACTGCCATGTATATCAACACCGATTTGGTTACATCGGACTTTCTGGCAACAATAAATTTCACGCGGCTTATTTTTCCTAACACGAAGTCCAAACTCTTTGTTTTGGGTTCAATTGGTGTTGGTCTTGCCTACTATACGTTCGATTTGCGCTATTATCCGACGAATTTACCAATTCCAGAAGGCGACACTTATATTGACAACAAATACAACGGACAGGTAAGACCTATTCATTTGGTAAAAAGCGGCTTCGGGGCAATGAAATACGGCACATCCGTATCGACACCGGTTACATTCTCGCTTGAATACAACTTCAGTAAACCCTTGGCTGTGGGAGTAAAAGTTCATTACAGAGCCTATGCCAAAGATAATCTGGAAGGAGCGACCTATCTCAACTGGGACGGTGTTACTAACGACTATATTGGAGCAGGAACTGTCTATCTGCGTTACAAATTTAACTCAATCAAGCGCGACCATTTAAGAAACATGACCACAAAAGAATGGCAGCCGGAAGAAAGTCTGAAACTGATTGCCGATGTTAAAAAAGATTTGGCCGGACTTAAAAACAGGGTAGATACGGTTGAGAAGAAAGTAAAAGATCTGACTCCACGCGTAAAGAAACTTGAAGACCTTATAAACAACGTAGGGCCCGACTCTGACAATGATGGTGTAATCGATATGCGCGACCTTGATCCAAACACACCACCGAATACCGCGGTGGATTTCTACGGAAAACCACTGCCGGCTGTGGCTGTCAAAACAGAGAAAAAGGAAAAACCAGAATATTATTATGATGATATTCCGGCTGTTTATTTCGACTTCGACCGCACTGAACTCGACAACGATGCATTAATAACGATCAGTAAAGTAGCAACCCGAATGATCAAGGATGCTTCATTATTGGTGGAGGTAAGAGGTTACTGCGACTTTTTGGGCGACGTCAACTACAATGAAAAACTCAGTCAACGCCGCTCCGACAGGGTAAAAAATGAACTCGTAAAGGTTTGGGGTATTTCTGCTGACAGAATAATTGCGAATGGAAAAGGGAAAATCATTGTTCCACAAATTAAATACCGCCCAAACAGGCGATGCGATTTCTTTTTCAGCAACGACATTGTTGATGTTTTGAATCAATAAATTTAAATTACGAAACTTTTTCAATGCCTGCAACTGCGGGCATTATTTTTATACAGACAATTTTTTATTAACATCACCCTGTATTTCAACAAAGTACAGTTTCTAATAAAGTAAATATGCGACCTACAATTATTGATTTTTTGAACGAGAGTGTGGAGAAATTTGCCAACAACCCATTTCTTTGGGAAAAAGGAGACAAAGGTTATCAACCAACAACATACCTCGAAACCAAGCAACAGGCACATATTCTGGCAGCTGGTCTTATAAAACTCGGTGTAAAGTCGGGCGATAAAATTGCAATGCTCTCAGAGGGCAGAAACGCATGGATAATCGGCGAGTTGGGTATTTTACATGCAGGTGCAATAAACGTTCCGCTCTCAATAAAACTCGAGGAAAGCAACGACCTTATTTTCAGACTTATTCATTCTGAAGCCAAATATATTTTCGTCTCAGGTGGTCAGTTAAAAAAAATCAGAACAATTGCAGCAGCTCTCCCCGACATAAAGAATGTCATTATTTTTGATCATCAGGTTGATTACGAAGCCAAAGAAATACCACTGTCGCAAATAATGAACTGGGGAAAAGATTTTATTGCTAAAAATCCGGATATCGTAACTGTTGTATCGTCGCAGATTAAACCTGACGATCTGGCTAACATAAGCTACACTTCGGGCACAACTGCTGATCCGAAAGGAATAATGCTGACTCATCGCAACTACACGGCCAACGTTGAGCAGGCTCTTACCCTGATGACGATACCGCAAACTTATCGCACACTGATTATCCTTCCGCTCGATCATTGTTTTGCGCATGTAGCCGGTTTTTACAGTTTTATGGCATCAGGAGCAAGTGTAGCAACCGTTCAGGCGGGTAAAACCGGAGTTGAAACATTAAAAAACATCCCGATAAACATTAGAGAAATACAACCAGACTTGCTTCTGAGCGTACCTGCATTGGCAAAAAGTTTTAAAAAGAACATTGAAACAAGCATTAAAGCAAAAGGAGCTGTTATCAACTGGCTTTTCGGTGCGGCTTTAAAAATGGCATATTCGTATAACAAAGAAGGTTTCAACAAAGGAGAAGGATTTCAATTCTGGAAAAAACCATTGTTAGCGTTATTTGATAAAATTCTTTTTTCGAAGGTAAGAGAAGGATTCGGCGGAAAACTGAAGTTCTTCATTGGTGGCGGAGCTTTGCTCGACATTGATTTACAACGCTTTTACTATGCTATCGGCATGCCAATGTTTCAGGGATATGGACTTAGCGAGGCAACACCTATTATTTCTTCAAACGGCCTTAAACGACACAAACTTGGTTCGTCAGGCTATCTTGTTAGTCCTTTGGAATTAAAAATATGCGATACCGATGGCAATTCGCTACCGGTTGGCGAAAAAGGCGAGATTGTAATCAATGGTGAAAACGTAATGGCCGGCTATTATAAAAACGAAAAATCAACTACCGAAACATTACGCGATGGTTGGTTACATACCGGCGATATGGGCTACATGGATAACGATGGGTTTTTGTATGTGGTTGGTCGGTTCAAAAGTTTACTCATTGGTAGCGATGGTGAAAAATACAGCCCGGAAGGCATTGAGGAATCACTGGCCGATAACTCTTATTTTATCGATCAGGTAATTTTGCACAACAATCAGGATGCGTTTACATCGGGAATTATTGTACCAAACAAGGATGCTTTAAAGCGTTACGTACACCGCAAACATCCGGCAATGGACTGGAACAGCAAAGAAGCCAAAGAACTGGCTTTAAATAAACTGCAACGCGAAATAAACGAATACCGCAAAGGTGGAAAATTCGAAGGCATGTTTCCTGAACGCTGGCTACCTGCTGCCGTGGCTGTTGTGGGAGAACCATTTACAGAGCAAAACGGACTTGTAAACAGCACAATGAAAATAATTCGGGGAAAAGTGGAAGAGCGTTATGCCGACAGAATTGCCCGGCTATACGAAACAGGAGGCAAAGAAATTATCAGCCAGGACAATATCGATGCCCTTATGTGATACAAGACTGTAAATGAACCATTCATTGTAATAATTGTTTTAAATAAGGCCATCGTAACTGATGGCTTTGTTTTTATAGCTAATAAATAATCAGACAGATGAAAAAATTTTTACTCTTAATGCTGTTCCTGCCCTTTTTCGGAATAAATGCTCAGGACAAAAAATCCGGAGAACTAATGGGTGGTATCGTATTTCAAAAAACTCAGTACCTGTATAACGAAAATGGTATCGGTTTTGACTACACCTGCTCCCGGCTTTTGAAAAAGAAAATTCATTTAAAAGCAACATACCTTTCGAGCCGGCTTGGTAGCGCCATAGGCTCCAATGCTTTAAAACAGGACAATTTTATATTGGGAGCCGATTATCGCTTTTTTTCGGATAAAAAAATTCAGGTATCAGCCGGACTAAACACAGGCCTGTTTACAGTAGATTACGAAAATGCTGTATTCAACGATCTACCTTCGTCAGGTTTACTGCTTGCTGTCGAAGCCGGACT
>JAYRXP010000395.1:0-8321 GCA_041917395.1 Paludibacter sp. | reverse complement strand
AATGCCTCATTTTGCAACAAAATCATTTTCAGAACAGTATCGTAAAAATAAAAAATAAAATATGTAACTCTCATGAGCAATAAATCGCACAAAAATTTGATTATCAGGTCTTTGTTTTTTTGCTCAAAAATATAAACACATGAAACAACTTACAAAAATTACCTTCCTGATTTTACTCGTATCCATTTTGTTTAGTGCTTGCAAAGAAGATAATTATGCCGACTGGAAAATTCTGAATGACAATAAATATGCTGCCGAAATAGCTGCTAAAACCGATTATACTAAAACAGAATCTGGTTTGTGTTACAAAATTATCCACAAGGGCGAGATAATGAAACGTCCGAATAGTAACTCATACGTTGAGGTAAGATATACAGGCAGACTGATTAATAATCAGATTTTTGACAGTGGAACTTACAAGGGATATCTTTCGGGTACTGTTGCAGGTTGGAGACAAGCTCTTACTTTATTAAATGTTGGTGGTAATATGGAATTTTTTATACCAGCCAGTTTGGGATATGGATCAACGGCTAATGGCAAGGTTCCTCCATATTCAATGATGTATTTCACTGTATATTTGGATGATGCTCAAAATTAAAATCAATATGAAAGCATTTGTAATAGGTTTATTGTTCCTGTTTTCGAATACGATTTACGCATTTGAATATACCGTTGATAATATTCCAAATCCGCAAACAGCAAATTCAGCCAATTTTGTCAGTAACCCCGACGGAATTCTGAAAGAAGAAAGCATACAGCAAATCAATCAGCTTCTGAACAGTTTGCGTCAGCTAAATAAATCGGAAGTTGCCGTGGTTATGGTGAATTCTATTGGTAGCGAAGAAATTAAACCTTTTGCTACTGCTCTTTTCAAAAAATGGGGCATAGGTACAGCTGAAAACAGTAATGGATTACTGATTCTTTTTGTTATGGATCAGCGCAAGGTTACATTCGAAACCGGATACGGACTCGAAGGCGTTTTGCCCGATGCTATTTGTAAACGTATTCAGACACAGACCATGATTCCATATTTTAAAAATGGTGATTATGATGGAGGAATGATTGCGGGAATAGAACAAGTTGTTTCGATAGTTAAAGGAGAAACCTTTGTTGAGAAAAAAGTTTCTATTCCGTGGGACGAGATCGTTCCAATGGCACTCGGAGTGTATTTTCTGTTGATGATTCTGTCGTTTGTGTGGATTGGCAGTATAATAACAAAAATTAGTAAAAATCCGTCGATAAAGAACAATATATTACGGTACAAAGCTATAAAATCGGAAAAAGCAGCAGCACTAATGGTTTTGGCACTTATTTTGCCGGTTTTGGCTTTTGTTGCCATTTTGTTGTTCAAAATGCCCGCTTATTTGTTGATTTTTGTGGTTCCGGCGCCGTTAGCCACAATTCCTGCGAACATTTATGGTAAAATTATGATGCGTAAAGTACGCCGACAACCCATAAAATGCGATGAATGTGGTGGCACCATGCATATTTTAAGCGAAAAGCAGGAAGATGCACATTTAAAACTGGCTCAACAATTTGAGGAGCAACTGCACGCTGTGGACTATGATGTGTTTGTGTGTGATAGTTGTAAAAACGAAACGATTTATACACTTGACAAACCGAGTATTTACAGCAATTGTCCGAAATGTGGTACAAAAGCATTTATTTTGAAAGAAAAACGAACAATTGTAGCCCCTACTTACGTTAGTTCAGGTACAGAGCGTACAACTTATCATTGCAAATTCTGTGGTTACGAAGAAAATCACAACGATAACATCCCTCGTCTTCGCAAAGACGATTCCGGAGCATTTTTGGGTGGAGCAGTGGCAGGAAGTATTTTGAATAGTGGCCGGGGTGGTTTTGGCGGAGGTGGAGGATTCTCCGGCGGTAGCTTTGGAGGCGGTTTTTCAGGTGGTGGAGGTTCTACCAGTGGCTGGTAAATGCATTTACGAACTAAACAATTAATAATTAAATAACTAATAATTACGAAAGATGAATAAAAACACGATTATTTTAATATCAGTTGTGGGTGTATTGGTACTCACTGTTTTTTGGGGTATTGGTAAATACAACGGTTTGGTTGGCAAAGATGAAGCTGTTAGTGGTCAGTGGGCCAATGTTGAAAATCAATATCAACGTCGCTCGGATTTGATACCAAATCTGGTGGCTACAGTTAAAGGATATGCTTCGCACGAAAGCGAAACACTCGAAGGTGTGGTTGCTGCGCGTGCTAAAGCTACTCAGGTTACAGTGGATCCGACAAATCTTACTGCGGATAAACTTAAAGAATATCAGGCTGCTCAGGGACAATTAAGCTCTGCTTTGGGCAAATTATTGATGATTACCGAAAATTATCCTGATCTGAAAGCAAATCAGAACTTTTTGGAACTTCAGGCACAGTTGGAAGGTACTGAAAATCGCATTACTACTGAGCGTGGCCGTTTCAACGACCTTTGTAAAGAATTCAATGCGTCGATTCGCAAATTTCCGACCAGTATAATAGCTTCAATTGCAGGATTAGAGAAAAAAGCCTATTTCGAAGCGGAAGCCGGAAGTGAAAAGGCACCTGAAGTTAAATTCTAAATTATTCCTTGTTTCGAGTTTCGCGTTTAAAGTTAAATAACACGAAACACGGAACACGGAACAAAAAATGCATACTCCATCTCCCAATCGTTACACTGATACCGTTGGATACAATTTTTGTGGTAAAAGTGGTCTCAAACTTCCGCGTTTGTCACTCGGTTTGTGGCATAACTTTGGCGATGTAGATGATGCCACTGAAGCCCGGAATATGATTCATTATGCTTTCGATAAAGGCATAACTCATTTTGATCTGGCAAATAATTACGGTACACCATTCGGAAGCGCCGAACGTAATTTTGGGAAAATCCTGAAAAATGACCTTGCTGCGTATCGGGATGAGTTGATTATCAGCACCAAGGCCGGTCATGAGATGTGGCCGGGACCCTACGGAGATGGAGGTTCGCGCAAATATCTGATTGCCAGCCTTGAACAAAGCCTGAACCGCATGGGGCTGGAGTATGTTGATATTTTTTATTCGCACAGATACGATGCGAATACGCCTCTCGAAGAAACTATGGGTGCACTTTCGGACATGGTGAAGCAGGGAAAGGCTTTGTATGTGGGCATTTCGAAGTATCCTGAGGATAAGGCCCGCGAAGCTTATCGTATTTTGAAAGAAAACGGAACACCTTGTTTGATTTATCAGGGAAGGTACAGTATTCTTACGCGTGAGATTGAGCAGTAGGATCTGCCTGCTGCTGCCGAAAATGGTGTTGGATTTATTGGCTTTTCATCGTTGGCACAGGGGCTTTTAAGCGACAAATACCTGAATGGTATTCCCGAAAAATCGCGTGCAGCATTGAGTCATGGCTTTTTGAAGAAAGAGCAAATAACAGATGAACTCGTTGTTCGTTTGAAAAAACTGAATGAAATAGCCCTGAAACGTGGTCAAACGCTTGCACAGATGGCTTTGGCCTGGTGTTTTCATCAAAGACAGGTTACTTCGCTTATAATTGGTACCAGCTCTGTGCAGCAATTGCAGGACAATATTGACGCATTAAAAAATCTTCACTTTACCGACGAAGAATTGTGGCTCATTGGCGAAATATAGTAATTACGTTATTCATTATCAGCTTGTTTAGTGGCTGTTTTGATAACTACGTATCATCGGTTCCATCTATGCCGGTAAGTCTTCGGTTGGATTTATCGGGAACTTACAATACATTCAGAAACAGCTCAAATACATTTCTTTTGTTCGAGAAACCGGTTTTTGATGCCGACAGAGTTGGTTTTGCCGGAATTTTTGTTTATTCAGGAATAAATTTCGATGATAATGGAAATACGGTTTATTATGCCTTCGACATGGCTTGTACGCACGAATTGAAGCAGGATGCGAAAGTTTTTCCGCTTAAAGATGAGCTCGGAAAAGTGAAATGTTCAAAATGTGGATCGGTATTCGATGTTAGTCTGGGTTTTGGAAATCCTGTTTCGGGTCCGGCAAAAGAGATTTTGAGAAAATACAAAACCACAGTGGATGCGAATCAAACAAGTTTATATGTTTACCGGTAATTTTTCAATCCGGTAAAAATTCCTGAAATAGACGCAATTAATATGTAAAAAGGATATAAAACCGCCAACGGTAAAATCGTTTTGGCGGTTATTTTTTGTCCGAAAAATACAGCAGTTTTGGCCAGGAACCGAATATCGACAAGGAGTTTTGTAATAAGAATTCCCAGATACAAAAGCAGAAAAAAATGATTAAAAATTCCAGCCAATAAAAAAACTATCTGAACAAGAGCGGTCAGGAAAACCACGATTGCAACTGAGATGGACAAAAAATCGGTGTAAGCCGGAGTTTTCGAAGCCCAACGGGTTCGTTGCCTGAAAAAAGCTACAGGTGAATGACATGCAACTGTATTTACGATTGATTCTGTGGACTTTAAAAAGCTGATTTTTGCATGTTGAGCCTTTAATGCGTGCAACATAAATACATCGTCGCCTGAATACAGATTTTCCTGAATGTACGAAAAGTTTTGCAACCACTTTTCTTTCTTAAAAGCCAGATTAGCCCCATTACACATAATCGGATTCTCAATGCCGACAGCGCCCGCACCGGCACTTACCAGCGATAAAAATTCAAGCTGCTGCAACTTTTCAAAATATTTTTTTGCAGGTGAAATAGCTACAGGGCCAATTATCAGATCGGAATTGCTTTGACTCTGAAATTTCACAATACATTCGAGCCACAGTGGAGTGGGAGTGCAGTCGGCATCAGTAGTGGCAATGAGCTCATAATCACAGCTTTCAATTCCCGATTTCAAAGCCTGCTTTTTTCCATAACCACCCGATTGCAGTACTTTACAATTTTTGAAATTTATCGAAGCCTTTCTCATTAGTTCAAGGGTGTCGTCGGTCGAATTATCGTCGACAAGCACTAACTGAAATGTTTGATAGCTTTGAGTTTTTAATGATTCGAGCAAATCAGGGAGACGATCAGATTCATTCCTACAGGCAACAACCACAGAGATTCCCTCTGTTGAATTTGTATGTTCACGAAAACGAAAGGTTGGAATATCGCTCCAACCTTTTGTAAATACTACTATCAGAATTAAGTATGATAACAGGATGATTGTTGATGTAATAGTCATTCTATCAGTGGTTTAAAATAAATAATTTAATCCGATGTACATTCCCGAATTACCATCCTGTTTGTTAAACGCTTTTCCATAATCAGCCGAAATGATGAAATTTTCATTCCAGCCAATTTTCAGACCGATACCGGCAGCCGAATGCAGTTTGCCGGCTTCATAGTCGGTAAGATAGAGTTCTCTTTTTTCAACATTATTTAAATCCGGTAAATCTAGTTTGTTCCTATTTTCTTGTATATCAATTGGTTTCAAAATCATACCTGAATCAAAGAAGAAGTTGGTGCCAATGTAGAAATTTTGTTTTAGCCATTCGAAACGAACGAATTTATATCGAAACTCAAAGTTTCCAAAACCTACAGCATCGCCGATAACCCGGTTTCTTAAAATTCCCCTCAGTGTGTTTTTGCCACCCATGCCCTGATTAGTGGCCGCTGTCAGGAAACTGGTGATCAACAAAGGCTGAGCATAAAATGGTACGTGTGAATTTCCGATTGTGCTCTGGTAATCAATTCGGTAAGCCAATGAAATGTCTTTTGCAAGCGTGAAATACTGACGATGAATCAATGCAAATTTTGTGTGAGCAAATTCGTTCATAAAACCGGGTGCTGTCTGAATAACTGCTTCTGTCCAGATACCCTTCATAGGGCAGGCGCGCTGATCGCGTGTATCGTATTTGAGCCCCAGTTTCAGGTAACTTAAACTACCTCCATCTGCTTCCGTATTACTTATTAAGCCGTTTTTTACATAGCGCTGAAATAACGTTCCTCCCTGAACAGGGTTAAGCTCTAACTTATTAATATTGACCGTGTCGATTGCAAAATTATAAAATGTATATCCGGCTACCCAGCCAAATTTTGATTTGCCAAAACTTCCCTGAAAATCAGCTTTTACACGAAACA
Organism: Paludibacter sp.; assembly: GCA_041917395.1. Lineage (GTDB taxonomy): Bacteria > Bacteroidota > Bacteroidia > Bacteroidales > Paludibacteraceae > Paludibacter. The sequence continues at coordinate 2,251 of JAYRXP010000395.1, read as the reverse complement.
TATTACGTTCGTTTTTGTAAAAATGTCTCGACGCTTTGCTAAGGCTGTCATCATAAACTGTCTGATAGCCGTTAAAACCGTAAAAATCCATCATTTGGTCGGTCATGTAAGTCATGTCCACTGTTGTACGTACATTTTTAATGAGTCGTTCCGAATCGTACATAATGCGGTTAATACCTGTCCCCTTTGTAAATCTGGACCACTCCAGATATAACGAATGGTCGTACCTTGGATAGCGACTACCGTCGCCATAATGATACAGATTAACTACCGCACCATACTGAAAACCCAAATCCGAGTCGAACGAAACGGCAGGAATAGCACCAAATCCAATACCTTTCTTTACTTTTTGCTGTGCAGAAAGCGAAAGGATAACTGATAGCAGCAAAATAAACATCTGAAGCCGATTGATTTTTGTCATACGCATATTTTTTACGGATTTAAACAGCCCAAAGATATAAAATCTGAATTAAAAAAGGCATACTTTACGAAAAAAGTATGCCTTTATATTAATTTTGAGAATTAATGTTTTAATTATCAGACAAATGCCAGTATCAGTATTTGCGCCAATATAACGCGTAAAAACATGGTTAGCGGATAAACTGTTGAATAAGCAATGGCCGGCGCATCGTTGCCCGAAAAAGCATTGGAATAGGCGAGGGCAGGAGGATCGGTCATACTGCCCGACAATAACCCCATAAGTGTGAAGTAATTCATTTTCATTACTTTGCGTCCAAATATTCCTACGATAAGTAGTGGTAATGTAGTGATAATAAATCCACACAAAATCCAAAGCAAACCATTTCCGGACACTACTGTTTCTACAAATTTTCCTCCCGAAGCAAGTCCAACGCTTGCAAGGAACAATGATATGCCAATTTCGCGGAGCATCAGATTCGCACTTTGTGTGGTGTAGGTTATCAACCTTAGTCTGAAACCAAACCTGCCAAGCAATATGGCAACCACAAGCGGACCACCAGCCAAACCAAGTTTCACCGGCATTGGCATTCCCGGAACGAAAACCGGTATGCTTCCGAAAATAATACCCAGAAATATTCCTATAAATATGGTGATGATATGTGGTTCATCTAATCGTTTCAGTGTATTTCCGAGCATATCTTCCACACGTTTAATAGCTTCAGGAGTACCCACAACGACAACGCGGTCGCCTACTTGTAACACCAGATTCGGGTTGGCCAGCAGGTCGAATCCCGAACGAACAACCCTGGTACAGTTTACATTAACCGAACGTAACTTTAAAGATCCCAGCGTTTTACCATTAATTACTCCCCTGGTAATAACGATACGTCGCGAAATCATTTTATTGTCCGATTCTTTCCAGTCATATTCAATTTGTTCACCCATAAAGAGCACAATAGCTTCGGCATCGGCTTCGGTAGTCACCACCAAAATTTTATCTCCGTTTTGTAATACCGTTTTCCCGTTCGGAATGCTGAATGTATCGTTGCTTAACAGGCGGGATACAATAAACTGGCGTCCGATAAGTTTACGAACCTGCGACAGGTTTTTGCCTTCAACAGCTTTTGAACTTATCTGAATTGATATCAGTTTTGTGTTTTCAACAGCGGTTGCCGATTGTTCGTTGAGTTTGATCATTTCCTTTTCGGAGTTAACTTTGAAAATTACACGAATCAGAATCAACGATAAAATAATACCTGTAACACCGAGTGGATATGCAACAGCATATCCCAGCGCAATTTGCGGAATTTCGGTTATTTGTCCGGCATCATGTAACTGACGAAGTGCCTCTTGTGCAGCTCCGAGTCCCGGGGTATTGGTTACAGCACCCGATAAAATGCCAACAAACATAGGCATTGGTATTGTTCCGCCAAAAATATAGTAAAGCCCAATGGTAGTGGCTACTCCAAGCAATACGACGGATGCTGCAAGCATGTTTTGTTTCATTCCGCCTTGCTTAAACGAGGCAAAGAAACCAGGACCAACTTGTAGCCCAATGGAGAAAATAAACAAAATAAGCCCGAATTCGCGTATGAAGTGTAACACTTCGTCGGGTACCGAAAATCCGAAGTGCCCCACTAAAATTCCGACAAACAACACAAACGTAACCCCCAGCGAAATGCCAAAAATTTTTATTTTACCCAACATAACGCCAATTGCAATTACAAATGCGTAAAGTAAAATAATATGGGCAATGCTTTCTTTGGTTATCAGGTCAATGAACCATTCCATAAAACTTTTTTTAATTGATTGAATGTAAATATATTAACTT